>JAYSON010000101.1:0-2759 GCA_043722725.1 Chloracidobacterium sp. | reverse complement strand
AGCTGAAGGCGGCAAAAAACCTTAAATCCTGATCCGCAAAATAAGAGCGCAGCTTGTAACTTGCCCTAAAACACCGCATAATCTTTGTTTTTACAAGGATTTTTGCGCATTTTTATGGCCGAGAAAGTTACAAAAAGATTGTCGAAGGCGATTGATCCGAAGGGCGAAGATTTTGTCGAATTTGATCGGTCCGATGTCGAGGGCGTCTCATCTTCGTCCGTTGTTCGCGGTGCCGTTGGCGCCGTTCATTCCGCCGATGCGATAGAGGGCGAATTTGACGCCGAAGAGGTTGAGACCGAAAAGTACTCGCCCGCATTTGTCGAGCTTGCCGCGCCAAGGCTGCCGGATCTTCCAAAAGAGAATCGCGCGAAACTGCTGATGCAGTCGCCCAACCGCCTTTATTTCTACTGGTCGGTAGGCAAAAATCCTTTCCACATTCTAAATCGCGCGATCGGCGAAACTGGCAGCTATACGCTCGTCTTAAAACTCGTCAATCTCAAAAACGAAACGGAAGAGATCCATGCTATAGACACCGGCGGCTCGTGGTGGTTCGACGTGGACGCCGATTCCGAATACAAGGCCGAGATCGGTTTTTACGCCACCAACCGTCCGTATGTCCGGATTATGTATTCGAACACGATCGCCACGCCGCGAAAAACGCCGTCGCCGCGCGCCGCCGAGTCAGCCGAGTGGACCGTATCCGCTGACAAATTCGCCCGCGTACTCGATATCGCCGGTTTCGCGCGCGACGCATTCGATGTCGCCCTTGCCGGTGACGACCAGCAGGCCGCCGAGCTGGCGACAATGTCTGCCTTCTCGCAGTTTATCGGCAAGCCCCGGTCCGAATTCGCCGCGTTCAGCGTCGAAGAGATCCGCTTCGCCCTGCTCGCTTTAGCATCCGGAGCGTCGCTCGCGAGCCTACGCGGCCGCATCAGTGCCAGCCTCTTCGCCGTCCTCGAATCAAACATGGCCGGCCTGACCGGCGAAGACGCCCTCGCCGCCCTAAAAACTCAGTTCGACTTCGAAGCCGACGACATCGAAGAAGAAGAACCAGGCTCCGCCGTCTTCGGCGCCAGCCTAGTCAACTTCCCCCGAAAACTAAAACGCAGCCGCCGACTATCTGAACTAGCGCCGTTCAGCTCATTCAGCATCGCCAAGGCTGAATAGACCAATCAGATTATCGGGACTTTGATTAGTGAATCTGGGCCCTGCTCGTCCCTTGTGGGAGAGCTGTGCTTTTCCGTCTCACATCGCTTTAGTTTCCCGCGGGCTCCGCCGCCGGGCAGGAGGCAGAGCCTCACTAATAATGTAAAGGGTTACGATGAAAAAGCCTGTCCATTTCTGAACAGGGCTTTTGTGAGCGGGAAAAATTGACGCTACCGGTGATTCCTATTGTCTTACTTGAAAGCCGACCGAATAAACCGTCGGGCTGTTTCCGGCGACGAAGTTTAGCAGGTAGGTGCCTGTTCCGTAGCCGGTCGTTTTCAGATTAAAGATATAGCCGCCGAGGCCAGCATCGTACCTGAAATCGAGGTCAGGATTGGAGTTTCCCGCATCGTCCAGGGTCGTCGAAGCCTGGCTGCTCGTTTGGATCACGCTGACGGCGTGAACTATCGTCGCGGCCGACGAAACGTTCGCGCCGTTGGCATCGACAAGTCGGATCTTGATCGGCACCGTGCTCCCCGATTTATGCGCTTTCGTTTGATCGAAAAGAACGGTGATGCCAAAATTAACACTGTAATTCACGTTCGTCGGCGAGGCCGCATTTCCCGCGTTGTCGGTCGAAGAAACCGTAAACGTTTTTGCCCCGGCCGAGATTGTATCGAGAGCGCCTCCGTTGACGGTCGTACCGGTGCAATTTGCAACACCCGATCCTCCGTCAACACAGGTAAAACCAACCGCCACGGCCTGATTGAGCAGATAGCTTCCCGCTGTTGGTGCCGTAACGGTGATAACCGGAGCTTTCTTATCGATCTTATTGCCGCTGACCGGGCCCGCGGCTGCACAGTTTCCCGCTGCGTCGCAGACCTGCCGGCTGCCGGTTATGGCGTTGGCCGTTTCGCTTCCGGCGGGAACCGAGGTCGAAAGATTGAAACTCCCATCACCTGATGCTGACAAACCGGAGATTGCGTCACTGGCCGTACACGCAATGGAAGCGTCGGACGCATGCCAATTTCCATCAGCCGCTGCGCACGAGACGGAAGGTGCGGCTGCGTCACGTTTTATTGTTACCGATTCTGTTCCAGTGCCGCCCACACTCGTCGCCGAGCAAGTAAAGGTCAAACCGACGGTATCCGTTGTGATATTCGAAGTGATGCAGCCGGTTGATGAGGACATTGCTGATTCGCCGTCCTCGACCGACCAGCTAACGCCTACATCGCTCGTGTACCAACCATTATTGCCTTGAGTTCCGCTCACTGTGGGCGTGACTACGGGTGGCGTTGAATCGGCTGGAACCAAACTATGGATTTCAGACGCAGTGAGAGAGCGATTGTACACCCGAATTTCGTCGACGGCACCCTTAAGCCGTCGGATATCGCCGTTGGTACCAGGTATTCTGCCGCTGTAGAACTGCGTTCCGTAAGGTGTACTGACTGCAATGTTGTGCGCCGTAGCGACGACGTTCCCATCCAAATACAAGGTCAAAACATCGAGGACGTTGGTCACCGCAACATGGTACCAACGTCCGGATTGGAGACTCGGCCCGCCTACACCAGTCCCCCAACTAGAAGCGAACAAACCACTTCCGGCCCCTAAGT
>JAYSON010000100.1:0-33374 GCA_043722725.1 Chloracidobacterium sp. | reverse complement strand
ATATGGAAAAGAGGAATCTTTACATTTTAATTACAATTGTAATTACATTGTGGTTACAGTCTGGTTGCACGAGTATGACTGATTCACAAATCCCGGCCGCTCAAGCCAATTCCGGACGGATCGCGGCTGCAAAAGCGGGATCTGACAACCTTTTCAAACAACGGGAAAACCTTTCCAAGCTGCGTGAAGCAATCGCACTCCTGGCAAAGGTACGCAATCCCGACAATCGCGACTACGAGGTCGAATGGAAGTTCGCCCGTTACAACTATTTCCTCGGCCTTCACACCGACGACAAAAAGGAGGCAGAATCAGCTTTTATCGATGGCAGGGACGCCGCCAAAATCGCCTCGAACATGGAACCGCAAAAACCGGACGGCTTTTTCTGGTACGGGGCCAATTTAGGCGAACTGTGCAAGCGGAGTCCGATCACAGTCGGCCTCCAATCAGTCGGTGACGTTCAGGTGGCAATGAATAAGGTCATCGAACTCGAACCCGGTTACCAGGGTGCAAGTGCTTATGACGGCCTTGCTCAGGTTGAACTTGGAACAAGGTTAAAGGGCGGAAGTGTCGAAAAGGCCGTTGCATACCTTGAAAAGGCAATCTCGATCGAGGACGACAATACCAATCTTCATCTCCACCTGGCGGAGGCTTATCTTGCGGAAAATAAGGATGCCGAAGCGAAGAAGCAATTGGAAACTCTCTTAAAAATGAAGCCCAATCCGGATTATATTCCGGAACACAAGGCTTCGGTCGAGGCCGCCGGCAAGCTGCTTCAGACGAAATTCCAATAGTACACTTATTGCAGTTTCGGACGTTTGACCTTAGACTTTGCATTTTAGGGTTCCGCAACTGAACATTATGCGTCGTGCAATCTTCCCCGGCTCATTCGACCCGCCGACAAACGGCCACCTTGATGTCATCAAGCGCAGTCTGCCGCTTTTTGACGAGATCATCATAGCCGTACTCAATAATCCTGATAAAGAGCCGATGTTTTCGGTCGAAGAACGCTGCCAAATGATCGAAGAGATTCTGCCGGGCTTAAAGAACAACGATTGCCGTCTGACGGTTGACAGTTTCTCGGGATTGACGGCTGAATTCGCAAAAGCGAAGGGTGCGACCGCGATCGTAAGGGGGATTCGAGCCGTCAGTGATTACGAATACGAACTGCGAATGGCGTTGATGAACCGGAAGCTTGAACCGACCATTGAAACTGTGTTTTTGATGGCCGCCGAGGAGTATTCCTATGTTTCATCAGATCTGATGAAACAAGTCTTCCGGCTAGGCGGCCGCGTCGAAGGGCTGATACCGGAATTGGTAGAAGCGAAAATGCGAGAGAAATTGGGACAAGAAGACTAGCGGAAAGACGCTAGATCGCAGGGCCACAGACACAGTTTCGTCAGGCAGTAATATAAAAATTCCCAGCGTCCTGGCGACTTTTCGGCTTTGCGGTAAAATAGTACTTATGACTCTACCGTTCCCTGTCTCTGAAAACGTAGCACGGATGCGCACGTCTTCCACGCTAAAAGCCGGACAGATGGCGGCGGAACTGCGTGCCGGGGGAATCGACGTGATCGATCTGACGGTGGGCGAACCGGATTTCGACACGCCCGATTTTATTAAACAATTTGCATGGGACGGACTACAGAAGGGCCTGACAAAATATACGCCTTCCGCAGGAATGAAATCCTTTACCCAGGCTGTTACGGAGTTTTATTCCAGTCAATTCGGAGCGAATTTTTCGCCTGCGGAAGTTGCGGCGTCCTGCGGCGGCAAGCAGGCACTGTTCAACGCGGCCTGCACGCTGCTAAATCCGGGCGACGATGTTTTGATCCCAAAACCGTATTGGGTAACCTTTCCGGAAATAGCTACATTCTGTCGAGCAAATAGCGTCTTCATCGAAACGGAAGAAACCGATTTTGTTTTGACAGCGGAGCAAGTACGTGAAGCAATAACGGATAAAACGAAACTTCTCATCGTAAATTCGCCGAACAATCCGACGGGCCGCGTAATAGCTCCCGCCGAAATGCACAAAATTGTCGAGGTTTGTGCGGAAAAAGATGTTTATGTGCTTACGGATGAGTGTTACCTTTTTTTTGTATACCCGCCGGGCGAAGTATTTACTTCCGCGGTTTTACCGTCTCAGCTTCGCGATTTCATCTGCGTTGCCGGCAGCTTTTCAAAAACGTTTGCAATGACCGGGTGGAGAATAGGTTACACGATTGCGAATGAGCAATGGACGCAGGCAATGGTCAAGCTTCAGAGCCATTCGGCTACGCACCCAACCTCTTTTGTACAGTACGCATGTGCTTGCGCCATGCAAAATCCGAAAGAAACGGTTGCTGCGGTTGATTCGATGCTCGCTGAATACGAACGACGCAGAAACTGGTTGATTCCGGCGTTGAACGAGATCGACGGATTCAAATGTGCGATGCCGGAAGGCGCGTTTTACGCATTCCTGGACGTCCGGGAACTGCTCGGTTCGAGGTTTGCGTCGTCCGCAGATGTAGCCGATCTTCTTTTACGCGAGACACATGTTGTGGTTACTGATGGAGAAGGTTTCGGGGCCAGCGGGTTTTTGCGTATATCATACGCAACTTCGATGGAGAATCTGCAGACAGCGATAGATAGAATCAGAAAACTCTTCAACGTCGAAACTGGAGTGGTAACGAGCCTCGTATGATTGATGTAATCGGTTGGATGAGCTCACTGGTACTTCTCGCGACCTTAATCAAACAGGTCTACAAACAGTGGAAAGATGGCGAGACGGAAGGCGTATCAAAATGGCTTTTTATCGGGCAGCTTCTAGCTTCGATAGGTTTTACAGTTTACAGCTATTTGGTCGGTAATTGGGTATTCACCGTAACAAACGGATTATTGACTATCAACAACGTGATCGGTATCTTCCTATACTTCCATTTCCGGAAGAAAAATGAATAGTCGGAAATGTACGGCGATAGCTACAAGCTGGTGAATGACCTCCATAAAGCGAACGGGCCCGCTCATAAAAATCTTGCTAAATTACTCTCCGCCGGTCATCAGGAGTCCGATGTCTTCTGCTGAAGTGATTTTAGGGTCCACCTCACCAACGATTTTGCCTTTTCTAATTACCAACAGACGATCAGCCAAAGCCATGACTTCTTCGAGTTCTGCCGATACAAGTAAGACCGCACAGCCCGCGTCACGCAATTCGATCAACTTACGGTGAATAAACTCGATAGCACCGATATCGACACCGCGTGTCGGCTGCGAAACAAGCAGAAGCTTCGGACCAATTTGAAACTCACGTCCAATTATAAGCTTCTGTTGGTTGCCGCCGGAAAGCGATTTTGCCAAAAGCTCCGGATTCGGCGGGCGCACGTCAAAATTTTCTATTATCTCGCGCGTCCTTTTTTCTATCGCCGAATTATCCAGGAAACCCGAAGCCGAGGCAACCGGCGATCGATAATGGATGCCGAGGATAGAATTTTCGGTTAGATCGAAATTGAGAAGCAGTCCGCGTTTGTGGCGATCTTCAGGAATATGTGCGATCCCAAGCTCTTTTCTCTTGCGGGCACTAAGACTGGTTACATTTTTGTCCTCAAAATCAATTTGCCCTTTCAAGACAGGATTTAGGCCCGCGATGGCTTCGATCAATTCCGTTTGCCCGTTACCTTCAATACCGGCAATCCCAACGATCTCACCGGAAGATATTTTGAAAGATACGTCGTCAACCGCCACACCGTTTTTCCCACCGACTACAAGGTTTCGGATTTCCAGACCCGTAGCTTTCGGAGAAGCATCTGTTTTCTCGACGCGAAGCAAAACGTCACGCCCGACGATCATTCGTGCCAGTTCTTTTGCATTCGTTTCGGCAGTCCGCACGTTCCCGACGGATTTTCCGTCCCGCATAACCGTGACTTCATCGGAGATAGCCAAAACCTCTTCGAGCTTATGCGTGATGATGATGATCGTTTTGCCCTGCTCCTTCATCCGGCGGAGAATCCCGAAAAACTCCACGACTTCCTGAGGCGTGAGCACCGCCGTTGGCTCGTCGAGGATTAAAAGGTCGGCGTTGCGATAGAGGGCCTTGAGCAGTTCAACCCGCTGCTGCTGGCCGACGGAAAGGTCCTCGATGTATGCCTCTGGATCAATGTTAAGACGCAGTTCGTCCGACAGAGCCTTGATGTCGCGGTTCGCCTTATCGAGATCGAGATTCGCCGCCGTGCCGGTTTCCGCCCCAAGGATAATATTCTCGGCCACCGTCATAGTGTCGACCAGCATAAAATGCTGGTGAACCATGCCGATTCCCAACGCGATCGCATCATGCGGACTCTTGATCGACACTTGCTTCCCATCAACGAATATTTCCCCACTGTCGGCGCTGTAAAAGCCGTAAACGATCCGCATCACGGTCGATTTGCCGGCGCCGTTTTCCCCGACAATAGCGTGGATCGTGCCCGTCTTCACACTGATAGAAACGTCTTCATTAGCAATACAGTCGCCGAAGGCTTTAGCAATATTTTTTATTTCGAGCATTTAGTTTTTGGGTGCCATCGCGTCGGTTACTTTGATCTCCCCGCTGCCGATCTTTCTCCTCGCTTCCTCGACCTTCTGGATAACATCGTCCGGGATCAATGCCTTATTGTTACTATCAATCGCGTAGGCGACTCCGTCTTTATCAAGTCCGAAAACGTGGAATCCGCCTTCGAATTTCCCTTCGTTTACCTCTTTGACTACATTGAACACTGCGTTGTCGACCCGTTTCACCATCGACGTGAGCACGAAACCAGGCTTTACGCCGTTTTGATTCGAATCGACGCCGATAACGAATTTATTCGCCTCGCCCTGCGCGTTTTTACCGTACTGTTCGACGGCGTCGAACGCACCCAAACCGGAGTTTCCGGCGGCGGTGAAGATAACGTCAGCTCCTTTTTCGATCTGGTTCAATGCCAATTCTTTACCTTTTCCCGGATTGTTCCAGGCCGAATCGGTCACGCCCACATAATTGTCAACGATTTTTATTTTTGGATTTGCGTACCGCGCGCCCTCTTCATAGCCGGTTTCGAATTTATGGATCAACGGAATATCCATGCCGCCGATAAAGCCCAAAACGCCGGTTTTCGACTTTGCCGCCGCTATCATGCCGACTAGGAAAGAACCTTCATGCTCACGAAAAACCAGTGACGCAACGTTTTTCTTAGGTGTTTTCCCGTCTGCTTCGAAAATAACTCCGTCAACAATCGCAAATTTTATGTCGGGATAATCATTGGCGACCTTTTGCATGATCGGTCCTTGAGCGAATCCGATGCCAATTATCAGATCGAAATTACGTTCGGCAAAGGCACGCATTGCCGGCTCGATCGAGGTCGGACTTCCCGGCTCGACATCATAGAGACAAATGTTAAGTTCCTGTTCTGCACGTTTTACGCCTTCCCACGCGGCTGCATTGAACGAACGGTCATTCTTGCCGCCGATATCAAAAACGATGCCGACTCTAATATTGCAGCCTTCCCTCTTTGCGCCGGTTCGCGTACCACACGAAGAAAACGCCAAAAGGGCGAGAAGCAACGCGCTCGCCACTATGATAGATTTTATGTTCATAAAACGGGAGCAACAGGAACTGATGCGCCACATAAGATTACAAACATCTACACAATTGGGCAAGGAAGAACCCCTCCCCCCGCTGAGCAATTATTCGATTCCTTTTCGCGCAGGTTCTTCGCTCCTACGAAATGATGGTTTTGACGATAGCAGGTGGCGAGATCTGTTCGTCGCCGAGCTTGTAAGATTTTCTTAGCGTCATAGCGATAGAATCGGCCTGACCGTGACTTCGACAGTGGAGTACGCCTAGTGTGTCGCCATTTCTATACGAATCGCCGATATTTGCATGACTTGCGTATCCAACGCCGTGATCGATCCCATCATCTGCTTTTGTGCGGCCGCCGCCTATCACAACAATTGCGTTCCCGATCGCCAGCGTGTCGATCTCTGAAACAATGCCCGCGACTTCAGCTTTGATCTCGATTTCAAGCATGCTGTCGTCTAACATCAAACCGGGCTCGTCGCATATCTTCGGGTCGCCGCCCTGGAGTTCAATGTTTTGCTGAAATTTCGCGAAGGCCTCGCCCCTCGTGAGTTTTGCGGAGGCCAACTCGAGGGCAGATTCAACGTCGTCCGAAACGCCCGCCAAAACTAAAAGGCGTGCCGAAAGTTCGAGCGAAAGTTCGAGTGTTGCAGCGGTCGCAGGCTCTGTCTCACCTTTCAGGATCTTAATACACTCATAAGTTTCCAGTGCATTTCCGACGTATTTTCCGAGCGGTTGGCTCATATCGGATATTACCGCTTCGGTTTTGACCCCAAAATTCTTCCCTGTTTTGACTAAGGCCTCAGCTAATGCGCGGGAATCGTCAAACCTCTGCATAAACGCGCCAGAGCCTGTTTTCACGTCTAAAATGAGAGCGTCCAAACCTTCGGCCAATTTTTTCGACATTATAGAAGCAACGATGAGCGGAATGCATGAAACCGTTGCCGTCGCGTTGCGAAGGGCGTAAAGCTTCCTATCAGCGGGGGCAATTTCAGCCGTCTGTCCGGCCATCGCAAAGCCGCATTCATTGATAATCCGGTGAAATTCTTCCTTTGAAAGTCTTACGTTGTAGCCCCGAATGGCTTCAAGTTTATCAAGGGTTCCGCCGGTGTGACCGAGGCCGCGACCTGAGATCATCGGCACCGCAACGCCGCACGCAGCGACGAGCGGGGCAATTATCAGCGATGTCTTATCGCCCACGCCGCCAGTTGAGTGTTTGTCGGCCTTTGGTTTGTCGATCTCGGAAAAATCCAACACTTCACCCGAATGAAGCATTGCATGCGTCAGCGCATCCTGTTCGCTGACATTCAGTCCGCGAACGAACATCGCCATTATCAGCGCCGATATCTGATAGTCCGCCCAGCTTCGGTCGCAAACACCATCGATAAAAGCGTCAATTTCCGCGTGCGAAAGCTCCGCTCCATCGCGCTTCCTTGCAATGATTTCCTGTGGACGCATTTTGCTTCTCAAAATGAAAAAAAGACTGCCCAAGTTTCGCACAGGAACAGTCTCTAAGTCTATGAAAGATATATTGTCTAGGTTCGCGTCAGCAAGACGGCCGCCTCAGCTCTAACCGCTTTTCCTTCGCCGACAGCATCGACGCCTTCGCCCGTTTTCGCTTTAATGCTGACGCAGCTTGTCTCGGTCTCTAAGGCATCGGCAAGGCCTTTTCGAATTTCGTCGATGTACGGCCTGAGCTTCGGCTGTTCGAGGCTGACGGTAGAATCGACATTGGCGACCACGTAACCACGCTCTTTCATTAAGCCGACCGCGAATCGCAGGAAAATAAAGCTCTCCGCATTTCTCCACCGTTCATCGCTATTCGGAAAATGCGAGCCGATGTCGCCGAGTGCTAACGCACCAAGAATTGCGTCCGTAACGGCGTGCGTCAAGGCGTCCGCATCGGAATGGCCTTCGGCGCCCAGATCTGATTCGATCAAAACACCGCCAAGAATTAGCCGCTTACCGGCGACGAGTCGATGAATGTCGTTTCCAAAGCCGATTCGAAACATGTGCTTATTGAGGCTCCCTTAAAAGCGCTTCCGCAAGAATGCGATCTTCCGGGTGCGTTATTTTGATGTTCCGCGGGCTGCCCTCAACATAGGCGATTGCCTGTCCCGTTCTCTCGACCAACAAACACTCGTCCGTGATTTCGCCATCGTAAATCTTTTGGTTAAGTGCTTGTTGTAGAACACCATACCGAAATGCCTGCGGCGTTAATGCCCGCCTCAACTTTGTACGGTCGAGTGTTCCAACGATCTTGTCATCGTCAACCTGCTTAATCGTATCCGTAACAACCGCGACCAAACAGGCCGCACCGGTCTTTTTGGCTTTTTCGATAGTCGCGTTGATCTCGGCTATTGAAACTAAGGGCCGCACGCCATCGTGAACCGCAACGATATCGGTTGCAGGATCGACTGCGTTCATGCCGTTAGAAACAGATTCCGCCCTCGTTGATCCGCCGACAACTACTTTCGTGATCTTTTTTAACCGAAACTTTTCGATCAATTTTTCAAAATCCGAAATTTCGCTCGACGGTAAGACGAGAACGATTTGAGAAACGCATGCGCAGGCCTCAAATTTCTCAAGGGTATGAATGATGATCGGTTTTCCGAGAATTTCAGCGAACTGCTTCGGGGTCTTTGAATCAAAGCGATTTCCGCAACCGGCGGCGACTATAATTGCTGTGTTCATCCTAGGTCGCCATACCCCGTTTGGAGGCGGTCTTGCCCGCCTCTAAACGCCTTCTCAATTGGCAGCAAAAGTTGCAACTAATTTACGGAAATCGATGGCGCTTAATCGAGTTCCTCAATGATCGTGGTCTGACGAAGTTCTCTGGTAGCTTTTCGAAATCCCATCGAGCGGGAATCGTGAACGCCCAAATTGCTCTCTGAATGATCTTCCTTTTCTTCCCATAAACGCCCGAAGATCATTTTGCCAGCGGTCGTCTGCAGCACGCTGGTCACCGCAATGTCAGCAGTTTTTCCTATCAAACGCCGGGCGTTGTCAACAACTACCATTGTGCCGTCATCAAGATATGCAACGCCCTGGTTGTACTCTTTGCCTTCTTTCAGGACGAAAACCCGCATCGCTTCGCCCGGCAGAACGACTGGTTTGAGAGCGTTAGCAAGCTCGTTAATGTTCAAAACCGAAACGCCTCTCAACTGTGAGACTTTATTCAAATTGAAATCGTTGGTGACGATAACGGCGTCGAGCTGTTTGCCAAGCTCGATAAGTTTTAGATCCACTTCCTTGACTGCCGGAAAATCTGTTTCGACAAGCTGAATATCAAGCTTGCTGTTGTTGCGAAGCCGCTGAAGCATATCAAGCCCGCGGCGCCCGCGTTGACGTTTTGACGAATCCGCCGAATCGGCAACCTGCTGCAATTCGGCAAGAATAAAATGCGGGATGATCAAAGTGCCGCCCAGAAAACCGGTTTCCGAAACATCGGCAATCCTTCCATCAATGATCACCGAAGTGTCGAGTATCTTATAATCGCGCTTTAAATTCTTGTCACTGAAAATTCCCCCGAGCGCTGAAAGATCTAAGTATTCGCCCTTCGCGGCTCCCACCATCAAGCCGACGTAGCCCATGAAAAATGCAAGTGAAATTGTCAGGAAAGTCTGCATCTCGGCCGAAACCGCGGCTTCCTTCTGGATAGAGATCAAAACACCGATCAAAAAGGCTCCGACGATACCGAGTATCGAACCAATTGCCGCACCGATCAACGTTTTAAGCGACGCTCGCCGCACACGCATTTCAAAAGCAATGATCAAAAGCCCGACTATCCCGCCAAGGATGCCCGACAGCAAATGCCGGGTTGCGCGGGTGTCGATTTGGTCGAGGCCAAATCTTTGGGTCTTTTCGAACGGGTTCAAAACGTAGCCCAAAAGTACGAGCAACGCTACAAATCCGATTCTGATTATTAATACATCGAGCTTCATCCCACAAAAATTCTACCACGAAATAGCAACCGCACGTAAAAACTATCAATATATAAGGTTCGTTCGATGCTATCCAACCGTCAATATCTGCCCGTTCAAACCGATCGATTCGCTTGAAAGGAGGTGAGGACCGTTCTTGCAACATCGTCAGGCGGAACCGTTGTTTCCTGTCGAAAAAGAACCTCATCGAGTTGAGTTTTACTCCGATTCCGATCACTGACGGCGACACAGCTAACTCTGAAATGGCCCGGTAATGATTCGACGAGAGATCTTGTCAAGCCGATAACCGCGGACTGCGATGCCATAAATAAAGCGTTTCGACTCGTTTTGGCGGCATCGCCAGGAGAAACGATGTTCACGATCTTCGGTTTCGGCCGATCTTTCATCAAACTCAACGCGGCCGGAGTCAAAAAATACGCCGATTTCAGATTTCTGTCGATAGTGTTCGAAAAATCCGATTCGGTAGAATCTTCAAACGATGATTCGGGCGTATATTTCAAAGAATTGACGAGCAGATCGAGCCGCCCGAATGTCCCGTCGACTTCGGCGATCAGATCGCGTACGCCCGCGCGAGTTGAAATGTCGGCGTTAACCGCCTTCGCCAATGTTCCCAACTTTACCAACTCCTCTATCGCCTGCGAATTCTGCGCCGATGATTCGGGAAAAGCAACAATTACATAACTTCCCTGTAGAGCAAGCTGCAAGGCGACTGCACGGCCAATTGGAGTCGTTCCGTCGGACATTAATGCAACTTTCTCGGCGAATTGGTGAATGCTTTGCGGTGACATATTTTGTGCAGTTTGTAGTTTAGAATATAGAACGCCGTTTGTTTTCCAAAGCTCGTTTCACTTCCGGCTTCGGACTGCTGTATTCTGTTTTCTTCAAACAGCATGGCAAAACAACCCTCAACAATTTATGTCTGCCAGAACTGCGGCGGACAGTCGCGCAAATGGCTCGGGCAGTGTCCTGATTGCCAGGAATGGAACACGCTCGTCGAAGAGCGTTTTCGTCCGACAGCGCAAAATGGCGGTAAGGCCGGCAAATCTAAATTTGGCGTTGACCAGCGACAAGCGATTGCATTTACCGACATAGAATCGCAGGACGACGCCCGCACCTCATCCGGCATTGCGGAGCTTGACCGCGTTTTGGGGGGCGGGATCGTTGCCGGTTCATTGGTATTGATCGGCGGAGCACCTGGGATCGGCAAATCAACAATCGTCATTCAAATGGCCGATAAGTTGAGCCAAAACGGTGCGAAGGTCTTGTACGTATCGGGCGAGGAATCCGAACGCCAGATAAAAATGCGTGGCGAGAGGCTTGGCCTGTCGGCCGATAATCTCTTTCTGTTGCCCGAAACAAATCTTCAGTCGATTTTTACTGTAATTGACAAACTTCGACCCGAATTTATCATTGTCGATTCTATCCAGACCGTTTTCAGCGAAGCCATAGAATCCGCACCCGGAAGCGTCTCACAGGTCCGCGATGTTGCCGGGCAGTTCATGATGTTTGCGAAACAAACATCAACTACAGTTTTTCTTACCGGTCACGTCACCAAAGAGGGTTCGATTGCGGGACCAAAAACTTTGGAACATATTGTCGATACGGTTCTTTATTTTGAGGGCGACAGGCACCACAATCACCGTATTATTCGGGCGACCAAGAATCGTTTTGGCGCCGCAAATGAGATCGGCGTTTTTGAGATGACTAACGCTGGATTGATCCCAGTCGGCAATCCATCCGAACTTTTTCTACAGGAGCGGCCTGAAGGCGCAAGCGGTTCGGTCGTAACGGTCTGCATGGAAGGTACGCGGCCGATGCTCGTCGAAGTTCAGGCTCTCGTCTCAAGCACGAAATCAGCATCGGGTCGCCGGATGGCCCAAGGCTTCGATTACAACCGTACATCGCTGTTGATAGCCGTGCTCGAAAAACGTCTTGGATTTCAGCTTGCTGGCGACGATGTTTTCATAAATATCGCCGGCGGCTTGGAGATCGATGAACCCGCCGCCGATCTTGGCGTCATCTCCGCGATCGCTTCGAGCTTTCGAAATCTCCCGATCGCTCCCGAAACCGCCGTTTTTGGCGAAGTTGGCTTGACCGGGGAGATCCGCGGCGTTTTGCAGGCGCAATCGCGCGCCCGCGAAGCTCAAACTTTAGGTTTCAAGAAGCTGATACTCCCGGAATCGAACAGAAAAGGTCTCGAAAAACTATTGGGTATTCGCGTGGTCGGCGTAAGGAATTTGGAAGAGGCGATGGAGGAGTTATTCTGAGAGTCTTTAGAAACGGTTTTGGACAGATTAGACGCTAAATGAGCAAAACAGTTCTACACGATGGCGACGAAGGCGTTCTTTTAATCGTTAAAGATGCCAAAGCAAAACGTGTAAAAGCCCTGAAAACGAACTCTACATCGCGTTCACCGGTCCATGTCGTTTACGGCGGAGCACATCTGTTCAAATCGGACACTCCACGGAAGCTTGGTGAGATCGCTCTAAGATCGCTCGAAACTTACACGCCCAATTTCGTCGAATTTGCGGATGCGATTTGGCTAAAGGGCTGCGAGACGTTGCCACATTTTGCGAATAGTATTGCCGAACTGGAAAAACAGCGTCGTAAGAATGGTAAAAAGGTAAAGGCGGAGAATTACGCGGCGTGGTTTGCCTGGACGGTTTATCAGAGAACGATTGAAAAGCTTCAAAACGAACCCATTGAAGATTTCCGAATCGATTTCGAAGATGGTTATGGTTTTCGCTCCAACGCTGAAGAAGACGCGGATACCGTCACAGCCGCCGGTGAGCTTGCGACGGCCTTCAACGAAAAGACGATCACCTACTTTTCAGGTTTTCGAATAAAGCCTTTCGCGAACGAAACGAAAGAACGCGCGGTTGACACTCTCAAACTCTTTTTCGACACCTTCCTAAAGGCAACCAAGCGAAAACTGCCCGATTACTTCGTTGTCACATTGCCGAAAGTCACTGACAAAAATGAAGTTACCGAACTCTGCAAGCATCTAAAAAAGATCGAAAAAGGTGCGGATTTGAACGAAGGAGCGATCAAGATCGAGATAATGATCGAGCATCCGCTGGCGGTAATCGACAAAAAAGGAAATATTACATTGCGATCGCTTGTTGAAGCCGCTCGCGGGCGGTGCATCTCCGCTCATTTCGGAGCGTACGATTATACAGCGAGTCTCGGCATCGCAGCTTCGCATCAGCATTTGCGGCACGAAGCATGTAATTTCGCCCGACAAATGATGCTTGCCGCGTTTGTACCCATTGGTATTCGTGTGTCGGACTCGGTTACAACGCAAATGCCGGTGCCCATCCATAAAGGAATGCAGCTTTCCGATCTGGAGAAAGCAGAGAACAAACATTCGGTGATTTCAGGCTGGCGTACGCATTTCAACAATGTCACGCATTCGATGATTAACGGGTTTTACCAAAGCTGGGACCTTCATCCGAATCAACTCCCCGCCCGATACGCAGCGATTTACGCCTTCTTTTTAGAAGCTGTTGACGCACAGGCAGAGCGATTGAAAGCTTTCGTCGAAAAAGCAACGGAGGCTAATTTAACTGGAATTATGTTCGATGACGCCGCGACCGCGCAGGGACTTATCAACTTTTTTGTAAGGGGAATGGACTGCGGTGCGTTGACTGAGGATGAGGTCGCGGAATCTACCGGCATGTCAATCGAAGAGCTGAGGTCCGCATCGTTTTTGCAAATCATCGAAAGCAGGCGAAAGGCAGGCCGTTAAACCGTTTCATCGCCCGACATGATCCGTTCGAGCATTTCTTCCTTGCTGTGCCTCTCATCCGTTATCCTTGGTGGGCTTGATTCGTTTGCAAGCGTTGTCGGCTGAATAAAAGGATCAGCGGGCGGCGGTAGCCCCTCAATTGCAAGCCGTTCCGCAATGATTTTCGACACCAAAGCCTGCTCAAACTGTGAAATATCGACGAATTTCACGCCGATACCGGTATTTTCAAAGCGGTATATCGCTTTACAGATCAGAGGAAGACGGTTTTTGTTCGGCAATTCGATCTCAAGCCGAAACTCGTCTCCGGCATAAATATTTTCTTC
Organism: Chloracidobacterium sp.; assembly: GCA_043722725.1. Classification (GTDB taxonomy): domain Bacteria; phylum Acidobacteriota; class Blastocatellia; order Pyrinomonadales; family Pyrinomonadaceae; genus OLB17. The sequence continues at coordinate 19,796 of JAYSON010000100.1, read as the reverse complement.
CCAACCTGTAAAACATCCGCCGATGCTAATCTGCTGAAGCATGGTTACCTGCCGCTCGCCAAATTTTGAGTAGATGGTCGCCGGGATCTCTAAAGAGAATCTTGTGTGTTGTCTTTGCTCGATTGACATTGAAAAGGAAGAATTTTGCCTCGCGAGCCAAGGCTATTTTCTGTGTCTATTTTACCTACATTGGATCTGGCAAAGCAATACTATTTTATTTCGCTTCGCAAGTAAAAAAGCCGCCTTTCGAAGGCGGCTCAGATATTAAATCGCTATTCAATAACGGACTAATTGTTCGCCGTTTCGGCTTTCGAACAATGGGCGGCAAAAGCATCCGTCAAAGCCTGTGCGATCACCGTCGGCGGCCTGCCCTCAAGGTCTCTCCGCTCAAACATCTGCACAAGCTTTCCGTCCTTAATGAACCCAATCGAAGGCGACGACGGAGCATATCCGGTGAAAAGTTCCCGCGCGCTATCGGTCGCATCAATGTCGGCTCCGGCAAATACGGTGATCGAACGATCCGGCTTGGCCTCGGAGTTTTGCAACGCCATCGCAATTCCCGGCCGAACACCGCCGGCCGCACAGCCGCAGACAGAATTCACTACCACCATCAGTGTTCCGCTGGTATTCTCAACCGCTTCCGCCACTGCTTCGGTCGTTTTTGTTTCTTCAATTCCGAGCTGCGCCAATTCGGCACGCATCCCGTAGATCATCATTTCTGGATAAGGCATAATTTTTCCTCTTTCTTTCGAATTTCGACCAGGCCTAATACCTGACCTTTTTTTCAAGTATTAGGTACGAGCGCGTTCTAGTCAAGTTGTGGGACGGATTTCACCCGCAGTTTGCCCGGTTCCCGCATATCTCCTAATATTGTAAATAGAAAGAGAAAATTGTCAGTTTGTGCGCGAAATAGACATAGATGGCTATCGAGATCGAGAAAAAATACCGTTTGGACAAAAAACGGCTAGTGGAAATAACGACAAAGCTCGGCGAAATGGGTGCGGAATTTCGGAGCGAGGTGTTCGAAGAAAATTATCTCCATCGCGGCGGCGTTATCGATGAACGCGGCGCCGTCCTTCGTCTGCGGAAGATCGGTGATAAGACCCTGTTAACTTATAAAGAACGGCTGCTCAACGATTCGGATATAAAGCACAGAATAGAGCATGAAACCACTGTTGCAGATGTCGATGAGATGGAGAACATTATCGGACGGCTTGGATACAAGCTCTCCGTCATTTACGAAAAGCATCGTAAAACGTGGCATTTTCGTGATGTTGAGGTAGTTCTCGACGAATTGCCGTTCGGTTTGTATATGGAGATCGAAGGCACGGTCGAAGAGATCGGAGCGGCCGAAAAACTCTTAGCTATCGAAGATCTCGAACCGGAACCTCGCGGTTACCCTCGTTTGACAGTCAAATACGGCAAACTTGTTGGCGAAGTCTCAGAGGCAAGATTCGAGAAAACGACCGTAGCTTAGGTCAATATATCCTGCCCGACAAACGCCATTTGCGAATCGAAAGGCTGGCCGCCGCCCGATATCTTCTTGTACGAACCGTCCGGACGCAGCAATCTCGAATTAAAATTGTCCCGCAGATATAGTTCCAGAATCTCTTCCTTGATATAAGTTCGGATAGCCAGATCAATGATAGGTACAACAATTTCGACCCGGCGATCGAGATTCCGCATCATCCAATCCGCACTTCCGATGTAAACTTCCTCTGCTTCCCCGCCGCCATTCGCAAAGTAAAAAATGCGGCTGTGTTCGAGAAAGCGCCCGACAACCGAACGCACCCGAATGTTCGAAGACAGTCCCTTAACGCCGGGCCGCAACGCGCAAATGCCGCGAACGATAAGATCGATCTCGACACCAGCCTGCGATGCATCGTACAGATCCTGAATCAACTGTTCGTCAGTCAAGCTGTTTACCTTGACAATGATCTGGGCTTCCTTGCCATCCAGCTTGTTATTTTTCTCACGCCTTATCAGTTCTGTCAGCTTTTCGCGCAGGTTTAACGGAGCGACGAGCAAACGGTGATACTTGCTCTGCTGTGAGTAGCCGGTCAGAAAATTGAAAAGGCTCGTCGCATCGGCGCCGATCTCTTCATCCGCGGTCAAAAGTCCGAGATCGGTGTACAGTCGTGAGGTAGTAGGATTGTAATTCCCGGTCCCCAAATGGACGTAGCGAAAGAGTTTGTCCTTTTCGCGTCGAACCACCAGCAACACTTTTGAATGTGTCTTTAACGAACTGATCCCATAAACGACGTGAACGCCTTCGTTTTCGAGCCGCCTGGCCCATTCAATGTTGTTCTCTTCATCGAAACGGGCTTTTAGCTCGACAAGGGCCGTGACCTGTTTGCCCAACTGAGTCGCGCGAATAAGCGAATTGACGATCGGCGAGTCCTTCCCAGTTCGATAGAGACAGATTTTGATCGCCTGTACGTCCGGATCTTCAGCCGCCTCGGCAATAAAATCAGTCACCGATGAAAACGCGGTGTACGGATGATGGAGCAGCACGTCATGCTTTTTCAATACGTCAAAAATGTTCTTTTTCTCGAGCAATGCCGATGGGTGGACGAGGGTGATCGGCTTGTCTTTAAGCTGCTGTCGATCCAATCCGTAAAGCTGCATCAGGTCCGGGATATCGACAAAGCCCTCGCTCGGGAAAACATCCTGCTCGGTAAGCCCAATGCCTTCAGTCAATAACTTGAGCATCTTTTCAGGCATCTCGGCTGAAACTTCTAGCCGTACCGGAAAGCGGAACCGCCGCCGCTGCAATTCGCGTTCCAGCGTGCGCATCAGATCGCCGGCCTCGTCCTCGCGAAGCTCGATATCGGCATCTCGCGTCACCCGGAATAAAAAACCGCCACTTGTTTTCATATTTGGGAACAAGCTTTGCGCATTTGCCGCAATAACCTCTTCCATCAACACAAACCGGCCGCCTTTTTCGTTGATCGGCACCAAACGCGGTACAGTCGGCGGCAGTTTGATGCGGGCAAACCGCTTCTGCCGGAACAAATGCTTCAGGTTCTTTTGCGTGAAATTACGGTTAGGCTCAATGAAAAGACCGATATTCACACTTAAGTTAGAGATATACGGGAAAGGGTGGCTCGAATCGACAGACTGCGGCGTCAATATCGGGAATAGATTGTCGCGAAAATATTTATCCAGCTTTCGCCGGTCCTTTGCGTTTAACGACTTATAGGGCTCAACCGTGATTTTGGCCTCCGCAAGCGACGGCAGAACAGTCTCATGCAAAAACGAAACCTGACGTTTGAGCATTGGACGAAGACGTTTGCCGATCTCACGCAATTGTTCCGTAGCCGTCATTCCATCGGGTGAAAGGTCGCTGACGCCTTCTTCGATCTGCTCCTTGAGGCCCGAGACGCGGATCATGAAAAACTCATCGAGATTCGTCGAAAAGATCGATAGAAATTTGAGCCGTTCGAGAAGCGGCAGATTCTCATCCATCGCCTCATCAAGCACGCGGCGGTTGAATTCAAGCCAACTCAACTCGCGGTTAAAGAGCGTTGCTCCGTCAAACGGGTCGCTTACGCCGATTTCTGCGGCTGGTTCGGTTGTTTGTTTAGATGTTTTGATTTCGGTGTGGATCATAAGGGACGACCATAATTATAAAGTATGGCGCCCGATAGTTATGTTAAATCTGCGTTACGAGAATGTTACACGATGATACCTTATTTCAATATTCTGACCTTGGTCCCGACCGGGATCATCGCAAAAACCTCACGGATCTCGTCATCTTTTAGAGCTACGCAGCCGTCCGTCCAATCATTCTCAACACCACCGCCGTGAATGTAGATCTCGCCGCCAAGCCTGGTTTTTTGCGGAGGCATGGAACCCCCGTCGATGGCTTTGACGATCCCGCCGTATTCCTCTTTTGTGATCAAGCCTGCCGCGAGGCCGCGCTTTGCGTCATCCTTTGACGGATAACTGACACCGAGCGACAGATGAAAACGGCTTTCGGGGTTTTTTGTAAAAACATAGAACTCGCCTTCCGGGGTCCGCCCGTCGCCTTCGACCTCCTTGACGCCCTTTGCCGATAAACCGAGCACCATCGTATAGCTTTTTACCAGTTTCCTGCCATCGAATATCTCAAGTTTTCTCGCGGCTTTTCGAATGACAATTCGCGACTCGGTCAGGTTTGGTAAAGTCTGATTCTGCATTTCTGATGATTTGATCTGCGGCATTACCGGAAGGGCGGCAGTGATTTTTCTCGCAGCTATCAGAAATATAACGGCGGAGTTGACCTAGGCGAAACCGCCACCAGGCTCGCTAAAGTTTAAATGACCACGCCATAACAAAGTAGCTTGTCGCCTTCATGCCCAATGACTTGGTCGGCGTGTCTGTTTCTACAAATCACCGTATTAAAGGACTTGGCGTCTACTGTAAATTCGCGGCGGCGGGGGGACGCGCTGCGAGTCCTTTGATGAAATCGTCCGAATTGGAAATCCACCCGAACAGCACTTGGATAGTCAAAAGTGATGCTTCGTGGTTACTTCTCGGCAAACCATAGCCGATTGGCTCGCCTGTGCAATCCGCCAGCAGAACAGGCAGATAATCTCTGAACATTGCATCTCTAATCGTTGACTCGACGCAAATGCTGGTGGTGCATCCGGTAAAAATCAGATACTTAACTCCCAGCCGTTTTAGAATCGAATCCAATTCAGTTTGGTAAAAGCCGCTAAAGCGATGTTTGTAGAGAACAATATCCTCAACTTTGGGTGTCAACTCCGAAAGAATGTCCGTATTCCAAGTGTCCCTGATTAAGATGCGGCTATCCGCGCCGTTTGGAGCTTTCACCTTTGTTCCAACCTTAACTTTCAAATGTCTGACGAGGTTGACAGAATCAGAAGAACCTGCATCGGAAAGGTCGGACTTGAACGCCATTTTTAAATAGATGACTTTAATGCCTTCTTTGCGGGCTGAAGTCAAGACTTTCACTGTCGGCGCAACGGCAGCTTGAATCATCGAAATATCACGTCCTGCACGCTGAAACATTCCGCCCTCAGAGCCAAAGTCGTTCTGCATATCAACGACAATCACCGCTGTCTGAGCGGCATCAATGGCAATTGGCTCCGGCTTCGCGTCAATCGTCATAATTCGCCCGGGCGTTCGCTTCGCTTCTTGCGCGAAAACGGAACCGACTCCGCTTGTCATCGCAAGCCCGCTCAACCCCACCGTCATTCCTAACATCTCACGACGTGAAAAACCTTTCTCTTGTTTATCCATTTCCCTTCCTCCTAGAAATGCCTACATCATCTCAACTTTTCTCAGTAAACAGAAAACGCCGGCTACCGATTGTCGTCCTGTTTTGTCATTCGTGCTTAAAAATCGACGAGACGGCCTTCGTTTTTTCCAGCATCAACATGGCTTCATCGTGCCGCCCGTTCTTTTGCCAAAATGCAGCGAGATTATTGTATCGCTCGACCGGATCGTAGTTCATCGCCCACGCAACTTTCGCCATGCATTCCGGGCAGTTATCAAGCGGCCGCCTGTCCGTTTCGCCGAGATTGTTCGTTCCGGACATCAGGCATTCGTACTTTATGCAATGCTTCATCGAGAACATATGTCCTGTCTCGTGCATCGCAATTTTCAACGTGCGCGATAGAAGCAGCTTTGGATCGACCTTGCCGGTTTGCGGGTCCGCGAATCGATACAGCGACCAGACACCGACACGCTTTTCGAATGTCGCCTGGCCAAAAACAAAATACCATGTTTCACCCGGATAAAGATCGTAATTGGTGAAGGCAATCAACGCCGCCGCGTCTGCCGGGAGCATCTTTGGCAGCACGTCATCGAGGAAATAAGTGGTTCGGATCTGTAAATTATTGCGATATTCGATCCTCCGGCTTTTGTCCTTCGGCACGGTCCCCAGCGGTATTTCGCGGCTCAGTTTTACGGGCAAATTGTAAAACGCCTTCATATAGTCTGCCGTAAGTTGGATCGCACGTTTCTGATCGGCCGAAAACACGCCGATCGGCTGAATGTAGATAGTTCGCCTTTCGGTGGTCGGCAGCGTGGGCGTGGAAGCAATGTATTCCGCGAAGGTCTCGCCCGCCTCTTTTTGGTTGACTAGCCAATCGTCGTCGTGAATAACCATCGGCTGAAAAAATCGAACGACCGCATCTTTTTGTTTGGCAAGCTTTTCCGCACGGTTGTCCGTCTTCGCCGCCGTATTCGAAACGGTCCGCTCCACATCCGAACAGCCCGCGGCAATCAGCACCAACAAAAGGAGGGCTATCTTCATACAAGCTTAGGTTCTGTTGACATAACGAAATCCCGGACGAAGATTTGTTCCGATCTCCTAACCGCGATTCGCCGCGTGTCGTCGCCATCGCCGCCTATTTCGATCACGACACCGGAAGGAAAATGTCCGTTGCCTAAACGCTCTGCCCATTCAATAATCACGATCACGTTCTGCTCTTCGAGTATTTCATCCAAACCAACCGCGAACGCGGCATCGCTTCCCTCGTCGATCCGCCAAAGGTCGATGTGGTAAACGTTAAAACTCTCGGTTTTATAAAGATTTACGAGCGAAAAACTCGGGCTTGTCACTTCGTCGATGTCGAAATCGAGAGCATGAAGAATACCTTTAGTTAAAAGTGTCTTTCCCGCCCCCAGCCTGCCAAAAAGCAAGAGAACGTCACCCGCCCTCACGGCGCGACCGATCTCTTCGCCAAGCTCGAAAGTCTCTTCGGGCGATTTACAGATACGCGTTTCGTTCATTCAATTGGCAGCCCAATCTGCGAAAACCAGGAGAATTTGTCCCAATAACCACGCTGCAGCACGATCTTCCCATCCCGAAAATTGAAGAACCCGCAGCCGCGAAGCTCGAACGACTTGCCAGTCGGCTGATTGCCGTAAAATTCGCCAAGAAACGTGCCGCCGCCAAACCATTCCCACGCCGCCCAATCGCCGTCGCCGATCAGATTCTCGACGCTGGCCCGGGCGTCAGGAAACCCGCGGAAAAACTCGGCGGTGTCTTTTTTGATCTGCTCACGGCCAACAGACGGATCGCCCGTCGCAACCTGAAAATTCACCGCATCCTCAGCGTAGCATTCGATCACGGCTGGCAGATCTTTCCGTCCGAATGCGTCGATCCAAATTTGCAGGATTTGTTTTGATTCCATAATTACCAAGGGCAGAACCGCCCGAGTAAGCGGGTGGCCGAGACTTTGTCGTAGGATAGCGTATGCTTCGCCCGAGGCGCTATGCCCCCCCGCTCACGCAGGTGGTTCTGACTTGTTCACCGCTTCGAACGCTTCAACCAGACACTCCCGCACATCCGATGCCGTCATCACACGCTTGCCGTATTTCTTTTCAGCGATATCGCCAGCAAGCCCGGCGAGATAGACCGCCGCGACGACCGTTTTGAACATATCTATCTTCATCTGAACGGCCTGTGCGGCAAACCCCGCGATTATGCCGGTCAGCGTATCGCCGTTCCCCGCCTTACCAAGCCCGGCGTTGCCCGTCGGATTTACGACAACCTTCCCGCCCGGCTCACCGATCAAAACCCGCTCGCCCTTCAAAACAAGGATCACATTGTGCTTTTGCGCGAATTCGCGAACTGCCGCAACGCGATCTTTGATCGCCTCCTTGTCATCGGTACCAAGCAGCCGCATAAACTCGCCCTCATGCGGCGTTAGTATCAACGGAATTTTGCTCTCATCACTCGCCGGCTTCGCGGCGAATGGTGAGAGGAGATTTAGGGCATCGGCGTCAACAACGGTCGGCTGCCGCCGATTTTCGACAACCTTTTTGACAAACTCCTTCGTGCTTTCATCCTGCGAAAGCCCGCACCCGATCGCAACCGAGTCCGACTTTTCCAGCAGATCACCGATCTCGTCAAACGCCTTTACTGATATGGCTCCGTTTTCGGTCTCCGCCACACCGCGTACCATAACCTCAGGCAGCAGACGCGAAGCGATTGGTTTCTTCGACGACTTAGGGGTTACAACCGTTACCAATCCAACACCCGACCGCATCGCCGCGTCACCCGCCAAAACAGCTGCTCCTGAATAGCTTTCGGAACCTGCGATCAGCAATGCATGGCCGCGTTTATTCTTGTAGGAATCAACCGTAAAACCGGCTGCTATTAGCCACTCCCTAGCATCAACTCGTTCAGAAAGTATCAATTCCGATTCTGAGTCTAACGAGAGTTCGAACGGTGAGCCAATTCCTTCTACAAACAATTCTCCCCCTTTGCGACAGTTCGGAAAAAGCACGTTCGAGGGCTTAGGTGAAGTGAAGGTAACGGTAAAATCGGCTTGGAATGCTGGTCCGCTTTCGAAAGGGGCATCTGCAATTAAACCAGAAGGAATGTCCACCGAAACCATCATAGGCCGCATGCCTAATTCCGCTCGCGTAGCTGCCAAGTATTCAAATATTTCGTGGAATCCAGCATGTAACGGTCGGGTCAATCCGGTACCGAAGAGAGCGTCAACAACCAAATCACTGTCGCGAATGAGGTGACGCATTTCCGGATCAAGGCCGGCCTCTTGATATAACATCAAGGACGGCCAAAACGGCGGCTGCCGTTCAGATAATTTCCTTAGGATTTTAAAGTTAACGTTTGCATCGCCACGGGTTTCCTGTGTTTTCCCGAAAAGATAAATGTCCACGTCGGCCCACTGCGTCCACAAAATCCTCGCCAACGCGGCCCCATCCCCGCCGTTGTTGCCTTTACCGCAGAGAACCAGGATAGACTTGCCCTTGACAGAGCCACCAAGTTTCTCGGTAATAACGCGGGCTACGGCGTGGGCGGCGTTTTCCATCAGTAATATGGATGGAATGCCGTATTTTTCGGTCGTCAGGCGGTCGACCTCGCGCATTTCGGGGGCTGTCAGCACTTTCTGCATATCCAATAATCTATCACAACAATAAGCGAACGCTGGCGCGGACTGGAGCACAAGCATCTCTGCTTGCCACGCCGCTTCCCGCAGCGTCAAAAATCGATGATAAGCCAACATGTTTCGGGGCGGGGCTCCCGTGCAAGCAGGGATGCTGCGCTACAGTCATTGACGGTTGAGCCGCTTTCTGCGGCATACGGCGTTAAAGCGGGCGAACTTTATCTTTATCCCTTCGCCTTTATCCTTTCTAAGAGTTAGGTCGAGTAAATCAAGCGCGTTTTTACTCGACCAAAGTGGCAAAACCACTGTACCAAACTGCCAAAACAACTCTAACCAAACCAGCTAGACCACTCGACCAAACTCAATAAAGATAAGCATTGTAATGTAGAACGTTCCGCATTTTCGCAACGTTGCGATTTACAAAGTTGGTCACGAACCAAGTGGGCGCTGAACGGCCCGAATTCTCCACGTCACAAAATTGTGGAACGTACCACAATTGACCCGAAAAACATTTGAAAAAACCACTTCGGACAAAACATAGAAAAGCCGCATTTGCGTCAAATGCGGCCTCACTACCTTTAGGTTGGAGACTGTGAACAGACCTATCCCGATAACATTGGCAGAGGTATTGTCTGCCACTGTGCTTGATCACCGTTTTCTTCCGTTCATTTAATAAAAAGCATTATTCGGCGGAGATTTCCATAAATTCCGAAAAATGTGGATCGAGGTGACGCTGATTTATGGCTTAGCGTACCCATTCGGATGAGCCTGTTTCCAATCCCACGCCGATTTTATTATCTTGTCCAGATCCGCATATTCAGGCTTCCAACTAAGAATGTCCAAAGCTTTTTTCGCGTCGGCGATCAGACGCGGAGGGTCGCCCGCTCGTTGGGGTTCAATGTTTATCTTGATCGCCCTTCCGGTAACATTTCGAGCAGCTTCAATTACCTCTAGAACTGAAAATCCGCGTCCGTTGCCGAGATTGATGTGTACCGAATCATTTTCTTTCTCTAAATAATCGAGCGCCCGAATATGGGCATCACCGAGATCGGCAACGTGAATGTAATCGCGGATACAGGTTCCGTCCGGCGTATCATAATCGCCGCCGAAGACGGAAACGAACGGCAATTTGCCGCAGGCAGCGTCTAATACATTAGGGATCAAATGCGTCTCCGGATCGTGATGTTCGCCGCATTTTTCCGTTGCCCCGGCCGCGTTGAAGTAACGGAGAGCGACAAATTTCAGATCGTAGGCCGTGTCGTAAGATTCCAAAATCCGCTCGGTCATAAACTTCGACCAGCCGTACGGATTGATAGGCTTTTGCGGATGCGTTTCGTCGATGGGAACGCATTCGGGTGTTCCGTATGTGGCGCAGGTCGAAGAAAAAACTACTCGTGTAATGTCTGCTTCGATCAGCGAGTTAAGGAGGTTATTGGTTTGAACGGTGTTATTTTCGAAATACTTTGCGGGATTCGTGACCGATTCGCCGACATAAGCATATGCCGCAAAATGAATGCAGGCTGTAATGCCGTGTGCTTCAATTATTTGCTTTACCAAGATTCTGTCACCGATGTTTCCCTGGTAAAAAGGAATGGCTTTATCGATCGCTTCTCTATGTCCGTAAACCAGATTATCAATAACGATGACCCTTTCGCCTTTCGCCCGCAGTAATTCTACTGTTGCGCTGCCGATATAACCTGCCCCTCCTGTTACTAAAATTGCCATTAGGAATCTCCTCGAACAATATATTCTAACGTTCCGCTTACCTGGCGCGGACAAGGCGAAAGGATTCCCGGAACGTTGCTGCCATTGTCTGGATAATAATCGACGCCGAAGAGACAGTAAAGATTGATGTATAGCAAAATGTGGACAGACACGAGGCGGCCGACGCGATAACATGTCGGAAAGTCGCGAGGGATTCTATTTTGGAGGAGTCATGAGAATCGCTAACTTGTTAAAAGTGGTGCTCCCGATTGGATTCGAACCAATGGCCTTTCACTTAGGAGGCGAACGCTCTATCCTACTGAGCTACGGGAGCATGTCAATTTTGGATTTTGGATTGCGAATCAAGGATTGTCAAGATTTAGCTGTCGTAATTGATCAGAGATCGGACATTATATCCGTCAAATTTGCTTCGGCCACCGAGGAAATCGAGTTCGACAACGAATAATAATCCGACGATCTCACCGCCCAGACTTTCGACAAGATCGACAACTGCCTTCGCTGTGCCGCCGGTCGCCAGCAGATCATCAACGATCAATACCCGGTGTCCGGCTCCGACGGCGTCCTTATGGATTTCAAGGGTGTCCTGGCCGTATTCGAGATCATATGAGATCGAAACTTTTTCGGCCGGCAATTTTTTGGGCTTACGCACCGGAACAAAACCGGCACCAAGCTGATATGCGAGCGGCGTTGCAAAGATAAAACCCCGCGATTCAACACCGATCACCGTATCGACCTTTTCGTTTTTGCACAGCTCATACAACGCATCGATGGTCTGTTTTAATCCTTTTGGATCCTTCAAAAGCGTCGTAATATCGTAAAAGTTAATGCCCGGTTTCGGAAAATCGGGCACCTCGCGAACTAATTTCCTAAGATTTTCCATTCGTTTTATTTTCGGTTGTCCCGGGCAGAAACGCGACAGCTAGGGAGCGTGCTTCCAACGATAAGGTCGGCACGGTCGTTCATACTCGCGTTTGCGCCGGTAACGCCGCCGCTCGAATTCGCTTATCTATCTATTCTGAACGATGAAAACGCTCCGTTTGGCTCAAGTACAATTTCTTCAACATCGTGAACTTTTGAAAATCTCGGACCCGCTGTTAGATCTTGTTTGAAGGCCTCGACAGAATTTTCAACGCCTTGTGCAAGCGCCTCGACGCGGCCGTCCTCCAGGTTTCGGACGTAACCGCGGATCTGATGTCTCGCTGCAACACGTTGGGTGAAGAATCGAAAACCGACGCCTTGTACGGTACCGCTAAACAGAAATTTTCGGGCGATTATCATTATCCCAGGGCGTCGAGACATTCGGCCAGGCTTCGCTGCCGGCACGTGTATACAGGCATACCCCGCAAATTAAACTTGCTCGCGGGCGTTTGCCGCAATTCTTCCGCCAATGCAAGAAAGTCTCTCGGTTCCTCCGTTTCAAACGATATCAAATACTCATATTCGCTAAAGCCGAAAGCATGGGTCAAATGGATCTTGATGTTCGGAAACTTCTTTCCAACCATGAAATTTTCCTCGATGAGAGCGTCGCGCTCATCTCCCGTCTTGTCGTACCAATCCGCATGTTTAGCGCACGCATAGACAAAATGATACTTACCGCTGCCGGCTACCACGTGAAATCGATTCTGTGGGCCTGCGTCCCCGCTATCAGCGACAAACATCATTCTTTTTGTGACCGCTAGATAGTTTTCGGATGTTTCAAAGTACGTTCCTAGACCCGTCCGAAACAATTTCGCCGTCATTTCCTGGATCAGATCCAGCGAACGCCCAATGCGCCAAAACATGATGTCGGCTTTCGAATCAAAGCCAACCAGCGAATAGCTGTAAAGCAGAAAATCCTCGTAGAACGTCTCATAGACCGTTTGAAACTCGCGCTTAAACGCACCCTTAGTCTCGGCGTCGAGCTTGCGCCAATCCGGATTCACGCGGAAAAACATGAAATTAACAAATTGCTTTTCGATCTCGGGAAGCTTGTGCGGTTCCTTCGGTTCCGCAACTAGGCGAAGGCTGCCCTGTTCCGGGGGATCTTTTTGAAAGTTGAGCAGTTCCATGTGTCGGATCACAAACTAATCGTCTAAAGCTAACGTACGATAGAATACACTCGCTTTCAGACCCTATTGTGCCAACTTTCGTCTGGGTTGTCCAAATCGGACGCTAACTCCGACGCTGGGATTGCAAAACAGTTTACAATTCGTCCGAACAGTGAAAGAATTGCGCTTATGTTTCGCACTCCCGCTTTTTTCTTTATCTTTGTTTCGTTGATGGCGGCGGCTTATGCCCAGCAACGGCCACTCATCACAGACGATATAGATGTAGTTCCGGCGGGTTCGTTGGAGATTAGTGCGGGCGTAGATTTTCTGCAAAACGCGAAGTTTCCGCTTTCCGGGCTTAGAGGCGATCTGACGCGGATCGGAGATATTCGGATTCGTCAGGGTTTTGCGTCAAATGTTGAGATCCAGATCGAAGGCACGTTTCAGAATTTTCTTGCGATAAATTCCAGCTTTGGGCCATCCGCCATTCCCCTAAACATATCCAACAATTCCAGTAACGATTTTGATGATATTACCGTTTCAGCGAAGATTAAGCTGTTGAATGAGACGAAAACCCTTCCCGCGGTCGGCATGAAATTCGGATTTCAACTCCCGAACACGGACCAGGCTAAAGGCATCGGAACGAATCAAATAAACATTTTCAGCAAGTTTATTATTCAAAAAAGGTTCGGCAAGCGAGTCGGGCGAAGTCCGCTTGCGAATGTTTACGGCAACTTTGGCTTGGGAATTATGAATGCTCCGCTGGCAAATTTCACGCAAAACGACGTATTCCTTTACGGTTTGGCGGGTATTTTTAGAGTCAATGATCGAATAAATATCGCCACTGAAGTGAACGGCCGGTCGAGCATTCGACGTAACGCGCCACTGGGTACAGAGAGTCTGGCCCAGCTTCGGATTGGAACTCAGATCAAGGCATCCGGTTTGCGATTTGATACAGCCGCCATCTTTGGCCTTACGCGGTTGAGTCCCAGAACCGGAGTCACGTTTGGTGTCACCTACCAATCTCCAGTATTTTTCCCTCTCGCAAAATAGCAACGCTCCGCGGTTTTCATTGCCTTGTAATGTTGATCGGCGAGTGGCCGTGGCCGAGATTTGGAGCCGTACGAATGGCGGCGGTAACAAAATTTTTTGAGATCGCGACCGACTCTTTTAAATCCTTGCCGAGAGCTAAATTCGCTGCAATCGCGGCGGCAAGCGTGCAGCCTGTTCCGTGCGTTGCGGTCGTGTCGATGTAATCGGCTTCGAAAACCGCATTTTCATCACCGGTGAACAAATAATCGCGTGCTTTTTGTCTCAACAATGCCTCCGATTCGAAATGCCCGCCTTTTATTAGGACGTTTCCGGCTCCCATGGATTGAATCATTCGGGCGGCGTTTTCAATATCAGCCTCTACGCGGATCGTAGTTCCTGTGATCCTTTCCGCTTCCCGTATATTAGGGGTTACGATCGTCGAAATAGGAAACAGCATCTCGATCAACGCCTGAAGCGATGCGTCATCAATCAAATCAAAGCCCGACGTTGAACGGATAACCGGATCGACCACAATATTTGTCAGGCAATGTTCCCGAATCAGCCGGGCAGTTTCTTCGACAACTTCGCGCGTTGGGAGCATTCCCGTCTTTACCGCCGCGATCTCAAAATCGTCCAACACCGGTTTGACCTGACCGCGAATCGTGTCCGCCATTTGATGAACCGAGCCAAAAACGCCAGTCGTATTCTGAAATGTGATCGATGCAATTGCTGCCGTGGCAAAACAACCGAAGGCAGAAAATGTCTTGATGTCGGCAATGATCCCCGCACCACCTGATGGATCGAGCCCTGCAATTGTGAGACAAATTTTCTGTTTCCTCATAGTTCTGCCAATCTGTCCTGCCGGCTAAGTTTGGAAAAGCTTTCGCAAGTTGCTCTCTTCATTAAAAAATCGGATAGCGGCAAAGCCACTGGCTCCATTTTCCAGCGCATCTCTATAGTTCGATTCGTCGATCCCGCCGAGTGCGATAACCGGAAATTGGGCGAGAAGTTTACAGACGTTATTGAGCCTTTCGAGGCCTTGAGGCTCGCCTTTGTTGGGGCTTTCGAATACCGGGCCAAAGGTTACGAAGTCTGCTCCTTCCGATTTTGCGGCCGATGCTTCTTCAGCCGAATGAGTCGAGACCCCGATCAAAAAACCCGGTGGAAAACTCCGTCTAATTGTTTCGGCTGAAAGTCCGTCGGCCGGAAGATGTACGCCATCCGCGCGGGCCGCAAGAGCTACGTCCGCACGACCGTTGACCAAAAGCTTTGTGTCGGAATTTCGGGTGATTGCGGCTGCCTCTTCCGTGAGGTCAAATAACAATTTGACGGTTAAATTCTTCTCTCGGATCTGAACTAAGGAGATGCCAACCTCGACCGCGACACTTATTTTTTTGAGAATCTCTTTTTTCTTCAGGTAGAAATTGACAGGATCCGCGTCGCCCCTGGAAATGAGGTAAATGATCGGTTTTTCGAGCGGAGCGTTCACTTTCCAGTTTTACGGTCGTGTTCCTGCAGCAGAGCAACGCTCTGATTAAAATGCGCGACCTCCCAGAATGCAATCAAAAGGTTCAAGACACCCAGTCCTGTGACCGCACCACGAAACCAATTTGACGCAACTGTTTTTTGCAGAATGGGAAGTCCCGTACCTTCGGATACAAGGACAAGCAAATAGTTCTCACTCCAATTCCCGAAAAGGGTATCCCATGGCGAAAGAATCAGATAAAAGCCCAAAAGAAGGCACAAAACAATAAAGAAAATAACGGTAAGTTTCTCAACCATACCGCCGGATTATAACCCGTTTCAGTTTTAAGAAACAAACAATAGGTACCCGTAGAGGCTACCGGCTTACGGCAATGCTCTTGACCCGTTCGCTGACATCTCGGAAATTGACATTCTCCGCGTAAACCTGTTCGAAGTAACGGCCGGCGTTCTCAATATCGCCTTCGGCCTCATACGCTCCGGCCAGCTCATACCAAAGCCCTTGTTTCTCTTCTTCCGCGAGGTCGGCTGTTTCCAGCGTGCGTTGGAACCATTTTAAGGCGAGGTTGGGCATGTTCCGCTGCATGAAACAGTGTCCCAGGAGATTTGCACATGAGAAAAAGCGGCGCGTACCGTCATTCGGCCTTACCAGAGAAATTGCTTCCTGAAACTCTTTTATTGCCTCTTCGATGAGGCCCATTTCCTGGTAAGCGACTGCGGTATTGAAATGCGTTTCGTAGTCGGAGCTATCGGTTGGGTCCGATTCTTCAAGTCCTAGTTCGCTGCGGAAATCGTCGAGATCAAACGTTTTTGATTCTACTGATGAGAGCGTCTGGGGCAATTCATGGTCACCGTCACCATTCGCACCTTTCGAAGCGAACGAGGCGAGGGCGGCCAATTCCGCATCCAACCCGGTTAATTCTGTCCGGTTGCCAAACTCGGTTCGCAATTCGCCAATTGCCTTCTCCGCCAACTCAGTATATCCGTTTTCGATATAAAACCTTATGCTGTCGATTTCTTTTTGAAGCCTGAGTGCGTCACCGGCACTCACAACGGTTTCGGTCGCTCCGCTATGAGGTGTAGGCTCATTGATCGCGATAATGGCACCTGCAAACGCGAACCCGCTGTCGGAATCGACACCATTGGCTCCGGTAGCTTCAGCAGCGAATGCAAAGTCGGACATTGTTTCGGCGTCGATGTTCGAAGCCGCAGATTGTCCATTCTGTTGCAAAACCGTTGCTTGCGAACTTTCAGGGTGGGCGGGGTTCTTGAAAAATCGCTTGTCGAATAGGCTCTCTTGATCGTCAGTTTGTTCAAACCCGTGAAGTTCGTTTATTTCATGAAGCCGGTCTGCGTATGCGACCTCGTGCGGCATTATCATCGTCAACTGAAGCAGGGCGTTACGTTCATCATCCACCGATTCGACGTCTTTGGCGACCTGTGCAAGCTTTATCAATGATCGGCGTAACGCGTCCTCATCACGCTGCCACGAGCAATATCTCGCTAACAGCCGCAAAGCATCCAATTGGTCCGGATTCTTAACCAAAATCTCATCCAAGAGCAGATGGAATTCGTCGGCCTGTCCACCCACAAGCATGTGCTCCGACGACATTGAAAGAATCCGAGTGGCGGAATCGACATCCTCATTTGCAAGATAGATATGAGCAAGCTCAAGAAACTTTGGATAATTTGCCGGCTCCATCTCCACGAGTTTGATGACAGCTTTCTCGGCTTCCGGAATATCGTTTGCTTCGATTAGACAATCAATCAAAAGGAACCGAATTTCCCGGCTGTGCGGAAAATCAACAAGAATTTCACTGAGTTTTTTGGCTGCTTCAATAGAGCGGCCCAGAAAAAATTGCGATTTTACAAACGCGGCAAGGACCTTCGAATCATCACGTTTGAGTTCCAACGCTTTCGCGAACGACGTTATCGCGTTTTCGTGGTCGCCTTTGACGGCAAGTCTTGTTCCGGCTTCGGCGTAGGCGTCAAGCGCTTCTTCGAGCTGGTCTTCCGCTAAATAGGAATCGGCGAGGCTAAGATAAACCTCAGTGTTGGTCGGGTCCAAAAGGGCGATCTCCTTCCACATCGCAAGGGCCTCTATCTTTTGACCTTCGCTTTGAAAATGATCCGCAAGTCGCGTGTAGTGTGCACGCGCCTCGATGAGCGATCCCTTCAATTTATAAAGCTCCGCCAACTTTTGCGAGACTTCGATTGAAAGCGGTTCAAGTTTCGAGATCTTGTTATAAACCGCGATGGCTTTTTGGGCAAAACCCTGCTTTCCGTAATGGTCGGCAACCGATGTGTAACATTTGACTGCGGCTTTAATTTCCGTGCTTTTCGTATAGAGATCGCCAAGCATGTTCATGGTGCCGAAATCCTTCGAATCATGCTTAACAACCTGTTCGTATTCACCGATCGCGGATCGAATCTTTCCTTGTGCCACGTATTTTTCGGCGTTCCGCATCGCCTTTGTTTTGTCGAAAGTCATCGTAATTTATTGCCTCAGGGGTTTGCAGCTAAATAATGACGGGCTTAGAGCGTCTATACTTTGAGTAGGAGAGTACAGGTAAATATTAGTGAAGCCTGCAAAGGCTAAGTTATCATGAAAAACGAAAAAATGTCAACATGTTTTGGCAATGTATGCCGTTGTTATTACTATTTTGCAATGATCCATACTTTGATTTTTCGAAACCAATTAATTAGTCTGTACTTTTGGCGTCTAAGCTCGTTAAGGAACATTATGCAAGCACTTATTTTGGCGGGAGGCAGAGGTACGCGGCTTCGTCCGCTAACGGTTTATACTCCAAAGCCGATCGTACCCGTTTTGAATCGGCCTTTTCTGCTCTATCAGATCGAAGTTCTCGCAAAAGCGGGCATCACGCAAATTGTTTTGTCACTCAGCTATCAGCCCGACAAGATCGAGGATCTTTTGGGCGATGGCTCCGATTACGGCGTCAATCTTAGTTACGTCACCGAACCGAGTCCAATGGGAACGGGCGGGGCGTATAAATTTGCGGCTGAGGCAATCCGCGAGACTACTTTAGTGTTCAACGGCGATATTCTTACGGACGTCGATGTCTCTTCGATCATCGACTTTCATAAAGAAAAAGGTTCGGAAGCGACGATTGCTTTGGTTCCGGTTAAAGACCCATCGGCTTACGGCCTGGTTGAAACCGACCCCGAGCAGCGGGTTTTGCGATTCATTGAAAAACCCAAACCGGAAGACATTGCCAAGTTAAAGATAAACACCATCAATGCAGGCATTTACGTTCTTGAGCCGTCAATTCTGGACTTGATCCCAAAAAACGAAAACTGCTCATTCGAATACAATGTCTTCCCGACGATTCTAGAAAAACAGAAGCAATTTTACGCATACATTCTGAGCGATAATTATTGGCGTGATCTCGGCAATCCGAAAAGCTATCTCGAGGCTCATCATGATTTCTTTCGTGGGGCGATCAAAGGATTTGAGATTGATAGATCTACTGCGTCGGATATAGCGACGGCGGCAATTGTGGATAAAATGTCTGTTATCGGCGAAGGCTGTGTAATTAAACCTAATGCCCGGATCGTAAACTCCGCAATCGGTCCGGGTGTTCATGTCGAAGAAAAAGCCGTGATCGAAAATTCCGTGATTTGGTCGCACACGCGGGTATCTAGTTCGGCGGAGATTAGGAACGCCGTCATCGGGCGAAGCTGTCATATCGGCAGAAATGTTATGGTCAATGACGGCGCGGTGCTTGGTGATAAAACGTCATTACCGGATTATTCGCAAACATAGGGAGTTTATCGACGCTCGTCATTGCTGAAGACGCATATTTGCATTGGATAACTTTCTAATTTATGCCGGAACTACCCGAGGTTGAGCTTGTCGTAAGATCCCTCAACGCAATAGTTAGCGGAAAAAAGATCGCGACATCCGAGCTATTGCGGGAACGGCTGGCTCCAGACTGCTCACCCGCCGATTTCGCTAACCGTGTAAGCAATTGCAAGATCAATTTCGTTTATCGTCGCGGAAAACAGATACTGTTCGATTTGGACAACGGGCAAACCTTGGTCACACATCTCCGGATGAGTGCCCGTTTCATGCATCTGCCCTTTGAATGCGAAAACCCGAAATTTGCCCACGCGATCTTTTACCTCGACGGAGACACACGATTAGTTTTCGAGGACCAGCGGCACTTCGGATTAATGAAGATCGTCGAAACATCGCAGGTGAACGAAATGGAGTCGATAAGCAAACTGGCTCCGGAACCGTTTTCGAGTGAGTTTTCAGCGGAGTATTTGCGCGTTCAACTCCGCTCTTCAAAACGGAGCTTGAAAGAGTTTTTGATCGACCAAACAAAGGTGAACGGGCTTGGAAATATTTATGCCGCCGAGGTGATGTTTTTGGCAAAGCTGAACCCGCAGCAAGCCGCCAACACCGTATCGGCACCGAAATCAGTTATCCTGCACGGGAAGATCCGCGAGGTTCTGGACGAAGCCCTCGCCTGCGGAGCCACGCTAGAAATCGACAAGACCAATATCGGTGGAAGTATACACGGCTCAGGAGCGGAATCGGTGTGGCGAGTCTACGATCGCGAAGGAAAGGCGTGTTTCGTCTGTGAGCTTCCAATTCAACGGATCAGGCAAGGCGGCCGATCAACCTATTTTTGTA
>JAYSON010000099.1:0-20333 GCA_043722725.1 Chloracidobacterium sp. | reverse complement strand
GGCAATATGAAAGGCAACGGTCGTAGGGCTTGGAATAGACGTGAATACTGACCGCCCGATTATCGAATTCCGCGAGATTAAGTATCTGGTGGACCGGCTCTTCAAGCTCGACCTTGGCGGCGAGGCAGTCGGAAAGATCGAATGTGTCCGTCTCGACCAGCCTGCAATGGCCGCGCGATTCGTCGATCTGCGCGATCGCAAAATTCTGGCCGCGAAGACGTCCGACCGGAACCGTCATCCAACAGCGTTGCTCGGAATGATTGTGTACGCGGGAAAACTGACCGCGTTCCCAACAGATCGCCATCATCTCAAAACGTGCATCTTTGTAGATGAGATTACGGGTATAGCAATGATCGCTCCAATGGAAAAAACGTGCGATCGAATCAACGTCAACGGGATTCGCACTTAAGTATTCGTAAACGTGGTCGCAAACAAAATCCGCATCCGGAATTTCCCTCAGGCCGTTAATTAAGTTGTGAATTAGCACTTTTCCCATACGTCGCCAAAAACTTTATCACGGAATAGAACGGATCAATACGAAAAAAAACTCTACCAAGATAACAAACTCTCGTTGTCCTTTGTGGCTAATTCTCTTGAGCCGTTTTTAGAAAGTCAACGAACTCAGGAACGTTTCGCGTCAAGCCCGGAAAGGTGGCAATCGTATTTCCGCCGGCATCGACGACGGCATAGAACGGCAATGCGACCGTTCCGAACGTGTCCTGTTCCATCTTTTGCTGCTTTTCGTATATCTCACCTTCACCGTCGGTATATAGTGACAAAAGAACAAATTTTTTCAGTTCGGCCTCTACCTCGGGTTTGACGAAGACGTTGGCTTCCATCCATCGGCAGTTGGTGCAGGTATAGCCCGTAAAATCGATGAAAACACGCTTGTTTTCGGCTTTTGCTTTCGAAAGTGCGGCTTCGTAATCGTTTTTAATCCATTGCAGTTTTTCCTCGCCGCTGCCGCCAAACATTCTTGACGAATTATTACTGAGATCGGGCGGCAGAAATGCCTCGAGTTCGCCGAGCTTTGCGCCGAAAAGACCGGTGATCAGATAAAAGCTGACGGCGAGGCTGATGACGGCGGAGGTCAATCGCAAAGCACCGATGCGCTCTGGTTTGGAATCATGCGAAAGTTGGAATTTTCCGAGCAGGTAGACCGCTAGGATTATCGCGATTGCGATCCAGACCGAGAGCACCACATCGCGGGTGAAGATGCCCCATTTCCAGACAAGATCGACATTCGAGATAAACTTCATCGCCGCCGCAACTTCGAGAAAGCCCATCGCGACCTTGACTGAATTCATCCAGCCACCGGCACGCGGCAATTGCGAAGCCCACTGCGGCACGAGAGCGAGTATAAAAAACGGCAACGCGAACACGGTCGAGAACGCTAACATTCCGACCAGCGGCCTCTGCCAATCGCCTTGCGACGCCGAGACAAGGATCGTGCCGACAAACGGCGACGTACACGTAAACGATGTCAACGTGAAGGTTAACCCCATCAGCAAAGCTCCGACAATACCGCTTCCCTCGCCTTCATGCGAACGCGTCAGGCCGTCGAGTTTTGTCAGAATACCGGTCGGGATCGTGATCTCGTACGCGCCGAAAAGGTTGAATGCGAAGAAAAGAAAAATACCGGTGATGAGCAGGTTTATCCACGGATTCGCGGCGAAAAGATTAATTCCCGCCGCTCCGACAAATATGGCGAGCAGCATTCCTAGCAGCGTAAATGTCGCGATAATGCCGATGGAATAAATGCTTGCGAGCTTGACGGCCTTCGAGCGGCTGCCCGATGAATGGTTTGTAAAATACGAAACGGTGATCGGGATCATTGGAAAAACGCAAGGCGTCAGCAGCGATAATGCACCAAGCGTTGCCGCGAGCCAGAGAAACGACCACAGGTCGGTAGGTGGTGGTGGGCGATTGGTGGTTGCCGGTCGGTCGGTCTTTGTTAGCTGTGAATCCGTGTTTGCCAGGGAAGAACTGAGAGGCGATTTCTTAACATCTTCGGAACCGGTGAACGAGACACGCACGGTTTTCGGCGGAAGGCATACCTTGTCGTCACACAATTGATATCTGACATCTACCGCCAGATCGCTCACCGTTGTATCGTTTTTCGCCTCCAAGCTCAGCCCAAACGACGCATGGTTTTCATAGAATCTTGTTTCCAAAGGCTTATTATCTATGACAAAATTCGGGTCGGGTTTGACCGTCGGCTTTTCGGCTTGAATGTCACCGGTGATCTCAAACGGCTTGCCGTCAGGAATCTTTATCGTTGTAGCGAATGGCCCGCCCGCCGGTTGATCGAGCGCGTAAAGATGCCAGCCAGTCTCGACCTCAGCTTTTAAAGCCGCTTTAAATAATTCGCCTGCTTTTACGCTGCGGCCTTTATCGCCGGATTCAAGCGTCCATTTCGCAGGGTTTTGAGCGAAGGCCGCCAGCGGCATCAGCAACAATAAAACGAGTTTCGGGCAAATATTTCGCATACGTCAGGTTAATCTTATTATCAGATGAGGTCATTAGACAACAGGTGCAAAAATAAAGTCTTCTTTGCACAAACAATCATATCTCTATTATAATTATGCCCTTATAACAGTTTTCTATTTCCAGCCAATCAGCGTTACGGAGGATTTGATCTTGGCAAAGACAGCGACAAGCCCGAAAACGGAAGCGATTAACAAAAACGGCAGCGGCAACGGAACGAAAAAGTTTGCCGAGAAGTCCGAAGTAAAGAACGGCGGCCAGGATTTCGCGTTGGTCGAACTCGCGCATTCCGAATATCTCAAACGCCGTAAATCACAGCTTGAATCTGTTAAAAAGACCGATAAAAAGCTTCTTCGCGCGATGCTGTATCAGATGGTGCTAGGCAGACGTTTTGAGGAAAAATGCGCCGAGGTCTATCGAATGGGCAAGATCGGCGGTTTTTGTCATCTTTACATCGGGCAGGAAGCAATTGCCGTCGGCTCGATGATGGCATTGAATCCGACCGATATGGTCATTACGGCCTACCGCGACCACGTCCAGGCAATGGTTAAAGGAATGTCGCCGGAATCGGTGATGGCCGAGCTTTACGGAAAGGAAGGTGGCTGCGTTAAGGGCAAAGGCGGCTCGATGCACATGTTCTCTAAGGAACTTGAGTTTTACGGCGGGCACGGCATCGTCGGCGGTCAGATCGGCGTCGGGACCGGGTTGGCTTACGCAGCCAAATATAAGCAAACAGGTCAGGTCGCATTGTGCTTTTTTGGCGAAGCGGCTGTCAATCAGGGTATGTTTCACGAATCGCTGAATATGGCCCAGCTTTGGAAACTTCCCTGCATCTACATCTGCGAAAATAATCAGTACGGCATGGGCACATCGCAGGAACGGGCGATGAGCACGCGGAATATTGCGAAAAAGGCCGAAGCGTTCGAAATGGCCAACGAATTTGTCGACGGAATGGACGTGATGGCTGTCCGCGAGGCAACGCTGCGTGCGATCGAGCGGGCACGGAAAGACAGTTCGCCTACTTTATTGGAGATCAGGGCATATAGATTCATGGGACATTCAATGTCCGATCCGGGCAATTACCGAACGCGTGACGAGATCAAGAAATATCAGGAACGCGATCCGATCGTTTTGTTTAAGGACAGCCTTAAGGAAGCCAAGGTCCTATCCGACAAGGATTTCGAGAAGATTGAGCAGGAAGCAGTGGAAGCGACCGAACGAGCATTGAAATTCGCGGAAGAAAGTCCGTTGCCGGATGAGAGTGAGTTGTTGACGGATGTATTCGCATGAGCACTTCTGAGATTCAGAAATTTCTTGTTTTTGTTGTGTTGTTCATATCGGTCACGACTAACTGTGCAACAAACGGTTCGAATACGCCTTCAGGTCTCGGTGCCCAAACAGCGACTCCACAACCGAGTAGGTCGGAGGTCAACGAGACCGTTAATGCGATAAGTATTACTGAAGGCAATTTGGAGAAATGTAGCTTTGAGTATTGGGACAAAAACTCGAAGAAGAAATCAGAGGATGATGTTAAGCGGAATGCCGAGGTAATGAAGAAATGTAGGAAAGATCGCATTGCCGAGCTCTCCGAAATTTATACAAAGGTCGCGAAACAACCTGAATTATTTGAGCGCCTTCTCTCTACTGAGATGGACCTATACGATTTTCGATCCGCGATCACAATGAACTCGGTGGCAAAGTCGTCGATGGAAGTCGAGCTTGAACGACAGACGAATGAGTTGAAGCGTCAGAGTGCTCTTCAGAAAATAGCGGTGTTGCAGAATCAGAGGATTATTGACCTATTGGAGGGACTCGGGCAGAGTCGTTAAGTTCCCAGATTATAAAGATAACCTATGGCAGTTCTAACCATACGCGATGCACTGAACCAGGCACTTCGCGAAGAAATCTTAAGAGACGAAAATGTTTTCGTGATGGGTGAAGAGGTTGCCGAATACGACGGTGCGTACAAGGTGACGCGCGGGCTTTGGAAGGAGTTTGGCGACAAACGCGTTGTCGATACGCCGATCACGGAGCTTGGCTTTGCCGCGGTTGGTGTCGGTGCGGCGATGGCGGGGCTTCGGCCGGTGATCGAGTTTATGACGTGGAATTTTTCGATCCTTGCAGCCGATCAGATCATCAACCACGCGGCGAAGATGCTCTACATGTCCGGCGGGCAGTTCAATGTGCCGATAGTTTTTCGCGGACCAAACGGCTCGGCGTATCAGGTGTCGTCACAGCATTCGCAGTCTCTAGAGGCGTTTTATGCAAATTTCCCCGGCCTGAAGGTGGTCATGCCTTCAACGGCGGCAGATGCAAAAGGTCTTTTGAAATCATCGATACGCGACAATAATCCGGTGCTTTTTCTTGAACAGGAACGCATGTACGGCCTCAAGGGCGAAGTCCCAGAAGACGATGATTTCACCATTCCGTTAGGCGTCGCCGATGTGAAACGTGAAGGAACGGACTGTACAATAGTCGCTCGTTCGATGACGGTGCCGCTCGCCTTGCAGGCTGCGGAAAAGATGCAGGAAGAGTTCGACATATCGGTCGAGGTGATCGATCCGCGGACGATCAAGCCGCTCGATATCGACACGATCGTCAATTCCGTCAAGAAAACAAATCGCCTGGTCATCGCCGAGGAATCGCACTATTTTGCCAGCGTCGGTGCCGAGATCTCGCATACTGTCATGGAGCATGCGTTCGATTACCTCGACGCCCCGGTCAAACGCGTCTCGACGGCGGAAGCCCCGATGCCGTATGCGAAAAACCTTGAAGCATTGTCGCTGCCGGATGTTGCAAAGATCGTCGCGGCGGTAAAGGAAGTTTGTTATCTTTAGGCCAGAAACGCGAGTGTAACGAGCGTTTCGTAATGTGAGTTTGCACGCTCTTTCACAGTCGAGTTTCCGACCGTAGACAATTGTCGAACCATGGACAAGAAACAAGAAAAATTGAAGTACAAAGCGTCCCGCCGGCCGATGGGTATTTTTCTGATACGCAATCTGGTCAACGACAAAGTTTTTGTGGGCTCGACGATGAATCTGGATGCGATGTTTAACCGCATTAGGTTTCAGCTATTCGCCGGTGCACATCCGATCAAAGATCTCGAGAACGATTGGAAGCAGCTTGGTGCGGGCAAATTTTCTTTCGAGGTTCTTGAAGAGGTCTTTCCGCGTGAAGACCCGAGTTATGATTACGCTGCCGATCTCGAAACGCTAGAAGATCTCTGGCTGGAAAAGCTTGAGCCTTACGGCGACAAGGGTTATAACGAAAAGAAAAAGACTCGCGAAGAGCGTTTGCGGATGATTACCGCGAATCGGAAAATATAGTGCAGAAGTCCGCACGTCAGTAATGGCGAACGATTTTATGGCCGAAAAATTCTTAATGCCGAAGCTTTCACCGACGATGGAAGAGGGCCAGATCGCCCGTTGGGTGAAAAACGAGGGTGACGCATTCGATGCGAACGAAACGCTTGCCGAGGTCGATACTGACAAAGCGACGATGGAAATGACCGCGCTGTCAGGCGGTACGCTTCTAAAGATACTTAAGGCTGCCGGAGAAACCGCATTGCTTGGCGAAGCCATCGCTATCACCGGCAAAGCGGGCGAGGATATATCCGGTCTGCTTAAAGAAATATCTCCAAACGGTAGTGCAAAAAAAGAAGAAGATAAAGCGGCCGCTTCTAAATCAGAACCGCTTGTGTCACCGGTTGCCAAAGACGCAGCAAAACCGACCGCAGAGTCCACAGAAGAAGCATCGGCAAAAGCTGTTACTCCGTCTACGCTTAATGAGGCTGTGGCAGCCCCGGTCGCACAACCGGAAGGCAATGGCCGCATGGTCGTTTCACCTATTGCGGCTCGCATGGCGGCGGACAACGGCGTTGATCTTCGTTCGATCTCAGGCAGCGGGCCGAACGGACGCATTATTAAGCGCGACATCGAAGCAGCTATCGAGTCCGGAGTCCAAGGTCCAAAGTCCAAAGAATCGAAGGTGTTTACACCATCGACAATTGTCGGTGCGTCACCGTTCCGAGAAGAAAATACGTCGAAGATTCGGCAAGTCATCGCCGGTCGTCTCGCCGAATCCATCGGCCCGATACCGACGTTTTACCTTACGGTCGAGATTGAGATGGACAACGTTATCGCGATGCGCAAGCAGATAAACGCCAATCTTGATGACGATTCGAAGATCAGCGTAAACGACATTATCGTAAAGGTGGCTGCGATGTCTCTGATGAAGCACCCGTTCGTCAATGCCTCGTACCAGGACAAAACGATACGATTTTATGAGCAGGCCGATATCGGCGTTGCCGTCGCAATTGACGAAGGGCTGATCACGCCTGTCGTCAGGGGCGCAAATTTAAAGGGATTTGGTGAGATTTCGGCAGAGATCAAGGACCTGGCGGGCAAGGCTAAGGCCAAAAAGCTTCATCCGGAGGAATATACCGGCGCAACATTCTCAATCAGCAACCTCGGCATGATGGGCATTAAGGAGTTCACCGCGATCATAAATCCGCCCGAGGCAGCAATAATCGCCGTCGGCGGTGCAAACGCCACGCCGGTAGTCCGCAACGGTCAGGTTACCGTCCGAAGCGTCATGAACGTCACCATGTCCTGCGACCATCGCGTGATCGACGGTGCAACGGGAGCAAAATACCTCCAGACGTTCAAACAAATGCTCGAAACTCCCGCGATGATGCTCCTGTAAGTTCGGAGTTCCGCCTTTTGGCGGCCAGCCGCCCGGCGTTCACCCGCCGAACCAGGAACTCCAAACATGCTCACCAACGCCCGCGAACAAACCTACGCTCCATACATCGCTCTTATTGCGGTTCAATTGTCGTTCGGCTCGCTTCCGGTTGTCGGTAAGGCTGTGTTGGCAGTAATTCCGAGCGTTGCCCTTGTCGGATTTCGCGTTGGGATCACGGCATTTATACTATTCCTGTTTCAGCGATTACGCGGCAATTTGCGGCTCGAAAACCGCGGCGATTATTGGCGTTTGGCTCTACTCAGCGTGTTCGGCGTAACGATAAACCAACTTTTGTTTGTCGGCGGATTATCGATGACTAAAGCGTCGAACACGTCGCTGCTAGCGGTAACAATACCGATTTTTACCCTCTCTATCGGTGCGATGCTCGGTGTCGAAAAGCTTCGGGCATTAAAGGTTGCTGGCATTATTCTGGCGGCTGCCGGGGTGATCTTGTTGATCGATCCGCGAAATGCATCGTTTTCATCTCAAACTACGTTGGGCGACCTGATGATCATACTCAATTCCCTTTCCTACGGAATTTATGTTGCGACATCCAAGGACATTCTCATGCGAAACGGCGCGATGAAATCGATCACTTGGATATTTTTGTTCGCGGCCGCGATTTGCGTTCCGCTCGGGCTTTACTCGATTTCCAGTGTCGATGTTGCAGCGGTTGCCCCGACGATCTGGGTTCTCGTTCTGTATGCGGCGATCGTCGCGACTGCGTTGCCATATCTGTTCAATGCGTGGGCGCTTGCACGCGTAAATCCATCTACAGTTGCGGTATTTGTGTATCTCCAACCGGTGATCGGATTTCTGATGGCCGTCGTTTTTTTAGGTGAACGTGTCGGGGTCAATTTCATAGCCGCAGCCGCGCTGATCTTTGCCGGTGTTTATCTCGTGACAAAAAAAATAAAGCCGATGCAAAACTAATCCTTGCTATTGCCGTACTTTTATCATCTAATTCCGGTAAAAGTATGGCGACGCACATCACACAGATTGACGACAGCGAGCACAGAACAACGATCCTGCGTGTCGAAGGCGAGATGTTGTTGGATGATGCTTTACTGCTCGAACGGATCGCGTCGGACATTCAAACGGAACTCGATACGTCCGTCACCATCGACCTTGCCGAGCTTGATTTTCTGGACAGCGACTCGGCTGTGGTTCTGCGGCGAATCGATAATAGGCTCGGGTTCCGGATCGAAGGCATCGAGAGTTTCGTGCAAACCGCCGTCAATTCGGCGGAAAAAATGCCGGATAGCCGCCGCAACTGACTTTTTTCCAAAAACAATTTACATTGTAAGTGATGAAAACGAGCGAAATAGCCGGATTCGTAGGGGGCGAACTGCATGGCGACGGCGATGTCGAGATCACGTCCGTCGCGAGCATCGGCGATGCAAAAGGCGGCCAGATCGCTTTCTTTGAAAAGTACTCCGACATGCCGCCAATCAATGCCTCTTGCGTAATCGTTCCATCCCGGTTCGCGGCTTCAGAGGCGAAAACACGACCGGTAGGGAGTGTGTGTTTTATCCTAGCAGCGCAACCGAAACTCGCATTTGCCAAAATTGCCGCCATCCTCCATCCGCAAAAATCCCGCACTCCTGAAATTCACCCTTCCGCCGTCATTTCGCCGAGAGCACAGATCGGTTCGGACGTCTTTATCGGCGCATTCACGTGCGTCGGCGATAACTCTCGGATCGGCGATGGAACGCATCTACTAACCGGCACAAATTTGGGTGATAACGTGTTGGTTGGTAATAATTGTGTGCTGCACCCTAATGTATTTGTTCAAGATGGATGCACCCTCGGTAACGGCGTCGTTTTGCATGCCGGAGTCGTGATCGGAGCCGACGGCTTTGGATACGTCAAAGGCGCTCCCACCACCCCGTCAGTCGACCACCCCGCCGATGAAGCATCGGCACCCCTCCTCAAACCAGGAGGGGAGCTAAATCCTGTCACCCGTCCTCAGGCAGGAGGGGAGCTTATTAAATTCCCGCAGATCGGTACCGTGGTGATAGAAGACGATGTAGAGATCGGTGCAAATTCGTGCGTCGATCGCGGAGCACTTGGCGTAACACGGATCGGCGAGGGCACCAAGATCGACAATCTTGTACAGGTCGGCCACAACGTAGATATCGGCAAACGCTGTGTTATCGCCGCCCAGACCGGCATTTCGGGCAGCGTTATAATCGAAGATGATTGCGTGATCGGCGGGCAGGTCGGCTTCGGCGATCACGCACGCGTTCAAAGCGGCGCAGTGATCGGCTCACAAGCCGGCGTGCTTCCGGGTAAGATCGTCCGTCCCGGCACCTGGTGGGGCACGCCGATACAGCCGCTGGACGAATACAAACGGCAAAATGCCTATGTCAAAGGTATCGTCCGTCTCAAGGAAGAGGTCAAAGAAATGAAACGGCAGATCGCCGCATTAATCGAACGCAAATAATATTCTAGGTCGGTTGATCTATCGAGCGGCTCTAACTTCGGCGTCCGAAAAAGAACGTCAGTCAACGATATTAGTTCGGGCATTATCAAAGATCGTCGGGTGTGTTCTCTTTAATAGTAGGTATTATGAAAATCAAAACCTTCATATCTTTTGGGTTTCTTTTACTCGCAACACTTGCCCCGTGTTCAGAAATAAAGGCACAGCATAAACCTGATGCTAAAATTCTAATCACGATTGAAAGAGCAGCCTGCTTTGGTTCGTGCCCAATTTATTCGGCTCAAATCTACGATGATGGAACGGTCATTTACAACGGGAAAGATTACGTTGGAGTTATAGGTGAGAAGCGTTATAAGATTTCCCAAGGCAAGGTTAAAGAGTTAATCGAAGCATTCGAAAAAATCAAATATTTTTCACTGAAAGATAAGTACGAAGCTGACGAAAAAGGAATGAGTTTTACAGATTTGCCTATGACAACAACATCAATCTCACTAGACGGCAAGCAAAAGAAAGTCATCAATTATTACAGTGCTCCGAAAGAGCTTGATGAATTGGAGAATAAAATTGAGAGAATTGCAGGTCTATTTGAGTTCATTGGTACGCTTTAGTTGTCATAAGGAACAACCACTGGGTCTCGTATCCTGAGAACATAAGGAGCGTAGTTTTTCATGTTTTCAATTCGATTTAAGTTCCCGCTGGCTTTAAGTTTGTTGGTTGTCTTGTCCTGCACGGCACTCGCAGCCGGCATTGCCGGGACTTGGTCCGGCAATTCAATTTGCACGATAAAAGACTCGCCCTGTCACGACGAAAACGTCATTTATCATATCACCGAGCCGGATTCCACCGCGCAAAATTAAGACTCACGCGGATAAGGTCGTAAACGGCCAGCCCCAGGACATGGCGCTCGATTGTACATTTGACTTAAAGGCGTCAAAGCTGACCTGTCCGATGAACAACGGAAAATGGAAGTTCACCATCGGGGGCGACAAGATGACCGGCACGCTCAAACTATCTGACGGTAGGCTCTACCGCAATATTAACGTCACGAAAGACAAATAATTACTCCACCTCGACTAAGCGTAAAATCGCCTCGGCCGCGCGTTTCGAGGCTCCGCCATGCCCGAGTTTTTCCGTAGCTTCCCTGAGCCTATCGCGCATGCCGGTATTTATGGCGGGTTGTAGAATTCTGACAAGTTCGTCGGCAAGTCTTCGCGGCGTGAAATCGTCCTGGATCATTTCTTTTACAATACGCTCGCCCGCGATCAGGTTGATGAGGCCGAAGTGTTCGACGGTGATCAAAGGGCGAATCAATCTGTAATTGAATGCGGAGGTTTTGTAAACGATCGCCATCGGTGTGCCAATAATCCCCGTTTCCAGCGTGGCCGTGCCGCTTGTGACAGCGGCGGCGTCTGCGACATATAGTGCGTTGTAGGTTTCATCTTGAACCGTGATCAAAACCGCCGGCAGCCGCAAACCCGAACGCTCGGCGTCCGAACGTGCTTGTTCAACTTCCCTGGTGTTTCGCACCGACGCGAGGGCAATAACGAACTGCGAATTCTCGTCGCGCGTCGCCATCATCGAGGCGCTTTCAAGCATCAATGGCAATATTCGCGTGATTTCTTTGTGACGGCTGCCGGGCAAAAGCGCGATGATCGGCCGCTTTGTATCAAGCCCATTCGTATCGCAAAACTGCTCTTTTGACTGGTCAGCACAGACTTCTCTCGCCAGCGGGCTGCCGACGTATTCGACATTCGCGATGCCGTGAGTGGCGTACCAGTCCTTTTCAAACGGCAGTATCGTCAGCAGCAGATCGACATGATTGCGAATCGTCCTGCGGCGGTATTGGCGCCAGCCCCAGAGCTGCGGCGAGATATAGTAGATCACCTTCAAGCCTTTTCGCTTCAATGCTTTGGCGAGTTTTAGATTGAATTCCGGAAAATCGACGAGAATGACGGCGTCGGCTTTTCGGTCGATAGCGCCTGATTTGAGATCGCGATATGCTTTTAGAAATATGGGCAGGGCTTTTGCTATCTCGGGCAGGCCCATTATTGAGAGATCATCTGCCTTCACGACGGCCTCAACACCCGCCGCCCGCATTCGCGCACCGGCGGAGCCAAAAAACTCGAATTGCGTATCCGGTGAAGCGTCCTTCAACGCCTGAACAAGCTTTGCGGCATGGGCGTCGCCCGACGCTTCACCGGCAACTATCATTATTTTGTATTCATTAACCATGGACAATGCGTAAGACCAACACGCCCGAACGTTTAGTGTTAAACGAATCCGGCGAATTGTAAAATGACAACCCTTTGCAAGCAAGAGTGCATCAAAAGATTTGTTTTTCACGGATGGAAATTAACTTTATCTTTCAGTTGGTTGCAGAACGCATTTTTTATCTTTAAAATGCAATGTTTTGTGTTTGAGTTAAATTTCTAACATTTTATACTGCGGTCGGTGTCGATTGTTCGGCATCATTGGGAGGAGTTTGTGACGCTTCGCTTGTCTTTATTTTTAGTTGTAATTGTTTTATTTGCATCATTTTCGACGGCCTTGGCGCAGGTCAATACGGTCATCGGTCAATTTACGACGTCGAACGCCGAATCGTTTGCGGGAGGAACCAGCGGTAACGGCCGCTTTGTCGTGTTTGAATCACGCGGTAACCTTGCGACGGAAAATCCGCGAAACGCCGACGGTAATGTCGAGATCTTTCTTTGGGACTATGCACAACGCCGGATATTCCAGATCACAAATACCAAAAGTGTGCTTCTGGACCGGGCCCTCGGAACCGGCTTTTTTAACATAAGGATTGAGATAGCGAATAAGCGGCCTGTGATCAGCAACGACGGCAGATGGATCGCGTTCAGTTCGAATGCGACGACCTCAACGCCGACTGTTCCCGATTCGACAAACCCGGGGAACTTTGACGGTGACGCTCTGACAGCACCGACACCAACGCCGAATCCAAGCCCGACACCCACGCCAAGCCCTACGCCGACCCCTCCTTTTAACCCTTTGGCTACCGACGCCAATCTGGAGATGTGGCTTTATCAGATCCCGGCCTATGCACCGGCCGATCTGACCACCGGCGACGATCTCGCGCTCACGGACCTCGGCGGCGGCACATTCACATTGGTAACGAATTCTGTCACCAGCAGATTGCCGCAGTCGGCTACGTCAACGTCAGGAGCATTTGTTGCAGATGATAATCATGATGCCGCCATCAGCGACGACGGTAGTGTGATCGCTTTCGGTTCGACCAGGGATCTGGTTCCGTTAGTAGGAAATGCTTTTCCATCAGACGACAACGACGAAATATTCACTTACCTGCGTGCCAGCGGCACACTGAACCAGATAACCAAAACGATCCGCGGCCCGATCACAAATCCGATCTACAGCAAGAATCCCACAATTTCCGGCAACGGTTCGCGCGTGGTTTTCGCAAGTACAGGCGATGACCCGATAGATAACCCTCTCAACACCACCAACTTCGACACCGGAAGTAATCCGGAGTCGAGCAGAAACGAAGAGATATTTTACGCGGATCTTTTAGGCGGTATACCGGCGGGTGGAAAACAGGTGACGACAACTACGCCGCTGAATCCCGGTGATCCGGTAAACATTCTTGATCTGGGCAAGCGAATGAGCCGCGACGGAAGATTTATAGCTTTCGATTCGTATGCCGACCTGGCTGCTTCGGGTCCGAATCAAACATCGTTTGCTCTTTATGTTTTTGATGCAACCGTCGCTGCTCCAACAAATCCTTTCCGCCAGGTCGGGCCGCGAAGCACCGCCGATACCGGAGCATTTGGCGGCGACGTTCAGCATTATCCAGGCTTTACCGATAACGATGTGAACGGAACGCCGAGTACCATGCTTCTCGAAACGCGGCTGAATATAAAGGCTGACGGGACGATCCCGACCACTGTGGCCGATGGCCTAAACCCGGATGTGGCTCGGCCGACACAAATCTATTCCTATACGCTTAATCTACCCCCGGCCGCCGCAACCTTCACGCGGCTTACGAAATTCCCGATATCGAATTCATTCCTTGCTTCGACACAGCCGCTGCCGAGCGATTCGGTAAGGCGATTTTCGTTCAATCTTGCGTTGACCGAGATCGGCACCGGCAATTTCGATCTTCAGTCGGAAGTTTATTACCTGATACAGCCGAATGTGATCAATCAGTCGGCGGCGACCTTGAATTTTGCGACCGGTGCTTCGCGTCTGCCGGTTTCGGCTACCGCCGTTCCGACCCCAACTCCAACACCGACGCCAACTCCAACTCCGACACCGACACCTACGCCAACTCCGTCGCCGACTCCAACGCCGGGAGGCACTCCGACTCCAACACCTACTCCGGTTCCGACACCAACACCGGTGACACCGCCCGCGGTACTTGGAATTTCGCCGGGAATGCTAGTCATTCTGAATTACAATGCGAGCAACAGCCCGCCGGTGGTCGCACGAACGGCAGTCGGTTCGCTCAACAGAAGTTTTACTTTACCGATCCAATTAAGCGGAGTGACAATGACGATCAACGGCGTGGCATGCGGCCTGAAATTTGTCAGCCAACGCGAGATCATTTTTGTCGCACCGCCTGCTTTGAGTAGTGCTGCCGCAGGTACAATTTATCCGGTGGTGATCAACAATAACGGAACAGAGATTAAAGGAAATGTGACGATCGTGCCCGCAAGGCCGGATATCTTTACGAATCTGCTTGTGCCCGGACCATTCGGACGCGCACTGGCCGTGAACGCAACAAATCGCGTGCAGACTACGGAACCGTTTACGGTGACCACCGTTAGGGTAAGAGGCGGTGTACGCGTGCCGACCGTGTTACGACTGCGTGTTACTGGCATTGCAAACACTTCGCCGGCGGTAATTTCGATACGGATCGGATCGGTTACGATCGCCGGTGCACAGGTATTAACCGGCGGCATTCTTGTCGATCCGGGTGTTTACACGGTTGACTTTACGCTGCCGGCCAGCCTCAATGGAGCCGGAGATCAGCCGATAATCGTGACAGTAAACGTAAACGGTGTGTCATTCGAATCGCGGCTCGATGACACCGCTCCTCGTTTGTTTTTCTTATGACGCCAGTTCCGATTACTTCATCTAAGGCGGGTAACTCCCGCCTTTTTCGTTTTCATTGGTATCTATTATTTGTGGATAACCGTAAGTGATATTGCGGAAGAAACGTCAATATATTATCCTTTGGAGATAAGGTTTAGGGCTTTGCGGAGCACATTTCAAGGTGATCTGACGAGCTTGATACGATGATTCAGGAGAGAACGCAACCACGATGAAAATTTCACCCAGGGTATGGAGAAACGGCGAGTTTATTGATTGGAATGATGCCCGCGTGCATGTTATGTCGCATGTCATCCATTACGGCTCAAGCGTTTTTGAGGGAATTCGCTGTTACAACACAAAAAAGGGATCGGCGGTCTTCCGTATGACGGAACATATGCAGCGGCTTATGAACTCGGCGAAGATCTATCGCATGGATTCGCCTTACACCCGCAGCCAGTTTTGCGATGCAACCGTCGAGCTTATACGCCAAAGCGGCATGGACGAATGCTATCTTCGGCCGGTAATTTTCCGTGGTTTGGACGAGCAGAACCCGGCATTTGGCGTGTATCCGCTGAATAATCCCGTCGAATCTTACATTGCCGCATGGGAATGGGGAAAATACCTTGGTGAAGAAGCCATCGAAAACGGTATCGACGTGTGCGTTTCGAGCTGGACGCGGATAACGTCGAATTCCCTGCCAACAATGGCAAAGGCCGGCGCGAATTACATGAATTCGCAGCTCATCAAGATGGAAGCTAAGCTCGGCGGATTTGCCGAAGGCATCGCTCTTGATGATAGGGGTTACGTTTCCGAAGGCTCGGGCGAGAACATCTTTTTGGTCAATAACGGCAAACTGATAACGCCGCCGCTCGGAGCATCCGTACTCCCCGGTATCACACGCGATTCGGTCATTCACATCGCACGCGAAATGGGCATCGAGGTGGTCGAAACAAGCATCCAGCGCGCCGCACTTTATATAGCGGACGAGCTTTTCTTTACCGGAACGGCAGCGGAGATCAGCCCGATACGCTCGGTCGACCGCATAACCGTCGGCAGCGGCAAACGCGGCGAATTGACCAAGCGCCTGCAGGACGAATTCTTCAAGATCGTCCTCGCCGAACGCCCTGCACCGAACGGTGCCGATTGGCTTACATTCGTAAACGACACCGGTGAAAAAAAAACCATATCGGCTAGTTAATAGCAGCGAAATCGAAATTGGATAAAACACGAAACAGGTTTCGCCTATTTCGTGTTTTTATTTCTGCGAAGCCGCAAACTAAATGCCCTTTTGAGCATAAGGTCAACCGGCCGGGATGATAGGTCAGGAAGGGCGGCTTGCCCCCGTTCCGTTTTACGGTAATCTATTCAACAGATGCCTACTCTAAAACGTATCGCTCTGGAACTCACCGTATTCGTCTGCGGTGCTCTGGTGATGATTTACGAGATCATCGGCTCGCGGATCGTATCGCCATTTATCGGGACCTCCACATACGTCTGGACAAGCCTGATCGGCGTGATCCTGGCGTCGCTAAGTGCCGGGTACTGGATCGGTGGACGCATTGCCGACAAACGGCCCGATGTGAAAATTCTGGCATCTGCTATATTTCTGGCGGGTGGTGCGGTCTCGGTGACAATTTTGCTAAAGGATGTGATTCTTTCGATGATCGGCTCGTCTGATGCCGGCCTCGGATTTAAATCGGTCGCGGCGGCACTTTTGCTCTTTGCACCGGCAAGCGTTTTGCTTGGGTTCGTTACGCCGTTTGCGGTGAAACTGCGGATGTCGGCGCTGGCTGATTCGGGCAAAACCGTCGGCAGGCTCTATGCACTTTCGACCGTCGGGAGCATCGCTGGGACATTCGCCGCCGGGTTTTTTCTGATCCCATTCGTCGGCAGCACCCGTACGCTTTATCTAATCGCAGGAACGCTGTTCGCTCTCAGTATTTTGCTGGCTCCGTTCGCATTTACGCGGACGAGTTTCATGATCCTGACGATGTTCGTGCTGGGCATTGCGGGCAGCGAATTCACTTCCTACGCGTTGTTTCGAGCGAATGCTCTTCACGACATCGACACCGAATACAGCCGCGTTCAGGTATTTCAAACCGTCGATCCGAAGAACGGCCGCAAGTTTCAGGCGATGGCGATCGACCCGTATTTTGTGCAGTCCGCGATGTACCTCGACGGCGACGATCCGGTCTTCGAATACAGCCGCTATTATCACCTCGTCAACTATTTTAAGCCCGATCACAAACGCACCCTGATGATCGGCGGCGCCGGTTTTACCTTTCCACGCGAATACCTGCGAACGTATCCTGACGCCCGCATGGACGTCGTCGAGATCGACCCGCAAATGACCGAGATCGCCCGCCGATTCTTCAGATTGCAGGACGACCCGCGTATGACGATCACCCATCAGGACGGCCGCATGTTCCTGAATTCCGCTGAAACCGCAAAATACGACGCCGTGCTAATGGACGCCTTCAGCTCACTTTTCAGCGTCCCGTACCAACTGACAACCCTAGAGGTCGTCCAACAAATAAACCGTGTGCTTACGGACGACGGTGCCGTTATCTTCAACCTCGGCTCCGCCATCCGGGGCCCCGCCAGCCATTTCCTCCAAGCCGAATTCGCCACCTACAAACAAGTCTTCCCGCACGTCTATTTGTTTAAAGTAAACCCCGACCGCACCGACGAACAGCTACAAAATTTGATTATGGTGGCGTCGAAATCCATTCAGGCTCCCCTCCTGCCTGAGGAGGGGTGGCGTTTTAGCTCCCCTCCCTTCTTAGGAGGGGTGGCAGCCGCTTCGGCTGACGGGGCGGTAACGGGGTGGTTCTCTACGGACATTCTCCTCTCAAATCTTTACACAACCGATTTCCCGCTCGAACTCCCCACCCTAACCGACGACCTCGCGCCAGTGGAATACTACAACTCCGAGGCCCTCCGGCTTTACCGCCAGCCGAAATAATCCACCTGTCTTTTGGCGGTAAGGCATCAAATATTTTTAATTTTTTACGCGAGGTGTCCGGACAATGTTCCTTGCAACCAGAAACTCACTAGACTGGGCCTAAAAATTTTTCTGCGAAGTAGTCTAAGAAATAAACGGAGTTTTAACGGAGATAGAAACTTTGGAAAACACTAGCGAAGGCCCTGGCCGAATTGTTCGGTGCCGAAAGCTCCTATTCCGTTTAGACGGAAGCTGAATAGGAGGCGGTTTTCGTTTCTTACGCCGACGTTGAAGGTGTAGAACTGGACGGCCATCGAGCAGCAGTCGTAGGCGTAGCCGACGGTGTAGAGCGAGCTAATGAGGGGCGAGAGACGTGCGGCACGGCGGTTTTCGAAATCAAAGAAGACCGAGGCTCCGGCGTAGAGGCCTTTGTCGCGGTTCCCGACGAAGACGGACGGGCTCCACTGCGAGCCTCGGAGCGTGCCGGGCTCCTTGAGGATGTTCGGGAGAGGGGAACCGCCAGTCGCCACCACCCCGTCAGCCGAAGCGGCTGCCACCACTCCTAAGACAGGAGGGGAGCCAGAAATCGTTGCGGCGAGCGACGGGATGAGATTAACTGCACGCGTGTAATAGAAGGTTTGGAAGATCTTGAACAACGGTTTTTCGTAGCCGACGGTTACGGACATCGCCCTTACCGCATCGCCCTGAACACCAACATCCATTCGCGTGTTTAAGAATATTGTCCTCTGCGGACGATAAGTCATATCAATGTTCAAAGGCGAAAACCTGCGTGGAACACCGCCGAAGGTGTAAAAGCTCAATGCGGTGATCGGCTCGATCTGGTTACGCCGGCCGGGAATCAGAGCACCGCCGAATGTCTTGTCGAAGAAATATTTACCTCGAATTATCAAGCTGAAAATTTCGTAGGGTTGGACGGACAGTGAATCAAACATCTTCTTTTTCACCCCGGAGAGAACCACCCCGTCTGCCGAAGCGGCATCCCCCCCTCCTTCGTAAGGAGGGGTGCTTGAAGAGGCGAACCCGCTGCCCGTCGTTCGTGCTTGTTCCTGCAATAACTTTTGAGCCTCGTCGGTGACGGCCTCGGCGTAGCGGCGGGTGTAGATGCGGTTGGCGACGCCAAATTCGATCTCGTTTGTATCAGTGATCGTATCAAGCTGATCAAAGCGAATTATCTTATCAAAATTATCAACTCCCTTGATGTATCTATATGTAACAAAAGGCTCTATGACGTGTCGAAACTTGAAGGTGTTCGACTTGCCGTAGTAGTTTTTTGCGAGAGCGACCGGCCTGATATCGAATTCAAACTGGCCGTATTTGCGGATGAGATCACGTCCGACGACACGCCGCATATCGTTGAACGAATTTGAGTAATACGTAACACGCATCGCACCGGTGGCGGTAAAATTGAAATACTTTGTGTGAAAAGGAACGGTGACTTGCGGGTAAACGTCAAAACGCTGGCCGAGGGATGGTGTGATTACAGGATCGCTGCCGGTTTGTGCACGGTACGCGGCGATGTCCGCTACTTCCTCACGCCGCGATACACCCTCGACGCTCGTCTTGAACGAAAAATAGACGCCGTTCAGAAACGACAGCATTGCCGGACGCTTTTCGAAATGCACGCTCGGCAGATTGCGGGTACTTATCTTTACATTTGGAATTGAAATAACCTGAGATCTTGCTAGAAGATTTAGCGTGTAATTGTTCCAACTCTTATTGATAAAGGCCTGCGACACTTCGATCGGTGAGATGATCTGCTGCACGCCATCCGAGAAGACCTGCCTGAACGCAAGGTTTGAAGTAATGCGGACATCGGCGGCGGCGGTGAATCCGTTCGAGAAATACTGCACGCCTTCGGCATAGACGATCGAACCGCCTTGATCGGGATGCTCGGCGTCGGCCTTTGAACCGAAGATCCTGTCCTTGACGGCAAAAAAACCGAAATTGAAGAATGAACGCGTATTTGCACGGGTCCGGAAATCGAGGCCGTAACCGATACCTCGTGACGAGTAAACATCGCCGCGGATGGTCACATCGGCCGATTTACCAAGCGTTTGAAAGTAAGCGGTCGAGAGCCGGAAGCCTTTGTTGCCCGAAAAACCGAACGTCGGCGTCAAAAAGCCGGATGCACGGTCGCGTTCTTTGATCGGGATCGAGGCGTATGGCAGCGGAACGATCGGTATGTCCTTTATGCGGAATTTGCCGTTTTTCAGCTTTACCTTGTCGTTTACCTTTATCGTCGCCTCATCGGCGGTGAACGACCATTTTGGCACCGCTTCGTCGCACGCTGTGAACTTCCCTTTTGTGACAACCACGGTGTCGAGAGCCGTTCGCTCGACGCGTTCGGCCGTAAAATAGATGACCGTGCCGTCGTTTGTTTGGTTGGTAAAGCCGGTTGAATCCTCAAAATTGCCAAGCTTTGTTTTCAGGTTCCATGTTCCGCTTGCCCCGGTGATACGCTGGTCGTCACCCTGATCGAAGACAACGCTGCCCACTGCATACATTTTATTTTCGGCTTCATTGAGCGTAATTTTGTCGGCCTGCAGGCGATATATGCCGAATTTGACATCGACATTACCTGTGTAAACCAAAATGCGTGTGCCTGCTTCGCCCTCGACCGTCTGA
>JAYSON010000098.1:0-11481 GCA_043722725.1 Chloracidobacterium sp. | reverse complement strand
CGGTGCATGCCTTGTCAGCCAACGCGTCTACCAAAATATTAAGTTAAACGACCTCGGCACCACGTTCGGCGGCGGAATGCTCGCGATGGCCGCTGTCGTAGCGACACTCGAAGCGATCGAAAATGACGGCATGATCGCAAATGCAAAGTTCGTCGAAAATCACCTTCGCGATTCGCTCGCCGGTGTTCCCTCCATCGTCTCGATAAAAGGCAAAGGCTGCTTACTCGGTATCGAATTTGAAGAGCCTTGCGGCCTTATTCACGCAGAATTGTTCGAAAGCAATATCATTACAGGCACATCGAACGATGCGAATGTTTTGCGATTGCTGCCTCCGTTATGCGTGACAACAGGGGAGATCGACTTGTTGACCGGCGTCCTCTCGTCGAAACTCGGAATGGGACATAATGGCTAACAGCTCATAGCTATTAGCTGTCGGCTAAATACTAATTCAATGCCAAATTTTCTGAAGACTTCAGACTTTTCTGCCGAACAGCTCGAAGTTTTGCTTGATGAATCGAATAAACTCAAGCATCGGGAAACCGAGGATAAACCGCTCGCCGGCAAATCCATCGCGCTTGTCTTTTTCAACCCGAGCCTGCGAACCCGTGCCTCGATGCAGGTTGGCATCTACGAACTCGGGGGCAACGCTGTGGTTCTCGAACCGGGCGGCACGTCGTGGACGCTTGAGCACCGCGAAGGCGTCGTGATGGACGGCGACAAGACCGAGCA
Organism: Chloracidobacterium sp.; assembly: GCA_043722725.1. Taxonomy (GTDB): domain Bacteria; phylum Acidobacteriota; class Blastocatellia; order Pyrinomonadales; family Pyrinomonadaceae; genus OLB17. The sequence continues at coordinate 10,752 of JAYSON010000098.1, read as the reverse complement.
TCTGAAGGAGTTTGTTCGTGTATTGGAGCGTTATGTGTCGGCCATCGGCGTCCGCACATTCGCGGAGCTTAAGGATTGGGAAACCGAGCGGACCGACCCGATCCTCAACGCTTTTGCCGAATACTCCACTAAGCCGATCATCAATCTCGAATCCGCGATGCACCATCCGTGCCAGGCAATGGCCGATATGATGACGATCCGCGAAAAGCTGGGCGTCAAAAAGAAAAAGGTTCTGCTGACGTGGGCTTGGCACCCGAAGCCTCTGCCGATGGCGGTTCCAAACAGCTTTGCCCTGGCCGCCGCTCAATTCGGCCACCACCTGCGTATAGCTCATCCGGATGGCTACGAGATCGACGTTGAATTGCTGAATCACATCAAGAGTCAGGCGACGGCAAACGGCGGCAGCGTAGAGTTCGCTAACGAAGCGGACGAGGCATTTGACGGTGTCGATGTTGTCTACGCGAAAAGCTGGGGAAGCAAGGACTGCTATGGAAACATCGATAAAGACATCGCATTCCGTATCGGCCTGAGAAAAGATTGGATAGTCGATCAGGCAAAAATGTCCAGAACGAACGAGGCGATATTCATGCACTGCCTACCCGTTCGCCGAAATGTTATCGTAACGGACAGCGTGATTGATTCGCGCAATTCGGTTGTAATAGATCAGGCAGAAAACCGTTTGCACGTTCAAAAAGCAATATTGTCGGCACTGATCAAATGAAGATTGAGAATATAGATCTGCTGCGCGAATCGCTTCCTTATATCCAAAGATTTAAGGGTAAGACTTTCGTCGTCAAATTTTCGGGCAAAGTCACCGAAGATAAAGAGAATCTGGCTTCCCTTGCCGAGGAACTTGCGCTCATGCATCAGGTCGGCATTCGCCTTTGCGTAATTCACGGCGGCGGCAAACAGCTTTCGGAGCTGGCACAAAAGCTCGGCGTCGTACAGACCGTTATCGAAGGCCGGCGTGTCACAGACGATGACACGCTCGAACTGGCCAAGATGATATTTCGCGGCAAGATCAATACGGAGATCCTCGCCGAGCTGCGGCGGCGCGGAATAGAAGCCGTTGGCCTTTCGGGCATTGACGGAGGCGTCGTCAGCGCCGTGCGGAGGCCGCCGAAGGACGTTACCGACATCGCTACCGGCGAAACGGCAACGATAGATTTCGGGCATGTCGGCGATATCGTTGAGGTAAAATCGCGACTTATCAACATACTTCTCGAAAACGATTACATGCCGATAATTTCGTCATTGGGTGCGGACGACGACGGTAAGATCTATAATATAAATGCCGATACCGTCGCCGCCGAGATTGCCGTGAGCCTCAAGGCGGAAAAGCTGATACTGATGTCGGACGTTAACGGGATTTATCTGGACGCTAATGACGAAGGCACCAAAATATCACGTCTGACAGGAGTCGAAGCAGCCCGACTAATATGCGACGGCCAGGCGACGGGCGGAATGATCCCAAAGCTCCAAAGCCTTATTTCGCTGCTCGATCGCGGCGTTAGTTCTGCACATATAATCAGCGGCACAAACCGAAACGCGCTGCTTTCGGAGGTATTTACAGATAGCGGAACCGGAACGATGATCGTGAGTTCGTAGAACAAACTGCCGGGCCTGTTTATCAACTTGGTTATTTGCCAACGTGAACTTAAACCTGGCTTGAGCAACAGACTTGGCAGTCGGTCGTACGCCCGTGGAACAGGCTGCCTGAAAATTTAGTTTTCAAGCAGCCTGTTTTCTCAATTGTGGTGCCGAGGGCGGGACTCGAACCCGCACGGATTACTCCACACGCACCTCAAGCGTGCGCGGCTACCAATTACGCCACCTCGGCAATTTGTCTAAAGATCTATTTATTTGCCGGCGGGTCCGGTTTGATCGGAACAGCCATCGTCTTACCACCATTCGCCGATTTCTTGTCCGTCGGGATCTCGATCACTGCGGATTTGCTGTTTGTATCAGCCGGAATAATGATTTTTTGCGCATCACCGGGCTGAATAATGGTTTCTGCGGTCGGCGGCGCATCCGCCGGAGCTTCAGCCGGTGTTTCCGTCATGCCTGGCAAAACAGAAATGTTACCGCTTAGAGCAGGCATAGAGATCAACAGGGCCGAGATCATGAACAACGCCGCCGCTCCGATCGTAAACTTCGACAATACCGAAGCGGTTCCGCGAGGTGCAAATGCCGTACTCGAAACATTGCTCGTAAACAAGGCGCCTGCGTCCGTCTTACCGGGCTGCAGCAAAACCGAGCCGATCAGCACTACGCACGAGGTAAAAAATAAAGCGTATAAAATATAAAGCAATTCGTTTTCCCGTCCAACTATTTGTAATTTACTATCTGGCTAAAGCTTTCGGCGTCGAGACTTGCACCGCCGACTAACGCTCCGTCCACGTCGTTCTGGCTCATCAATTCCTTGATATTATCAGGTTTCACGGAACCGCCGTAAAGAATCCGCATCGAATTTGCTACATCGTTTCCGTGCGTTTCGCCAATGGTCCGGCGTACATGGCCGTGCATTTCCTGAGCCTGTTCCGGCGTCGCGGTTTTACCCGTTCCGATCGCCCAGACAGGCTCATAAGCGATAATAATACGTTCCATGTCCGAAACTGTCAATCCTTCCAAACCATTGACGAGTTGGCCTTTCACCACAGATTCCGCATTTCCCGCCTCGCGTTCGGCCAGCATTTCCCCAACGCAAACGATCGCCGTCAACCCGGCTGAGAGTGTCGCCTTCGTTTTCTGGTTGACCAACTGGTCGGTTTCACCGTAAAACTGCCGCCGCTCGGAATGCCCTATGATCACATGCGAACACCCGACATCTTTCAACATCGCCGGAGCGATCTCCCCCGTGTGAGCCCCGAATTCGTTCTGCACCGCACAATTCTGTGCGGCGATCCTGACATTCGATCCTTCAACCCGGTCGGCCACCGTCTTCAACGCCGTAAATACCGGAGCGATAATAACTTCGCAATGATTAGCATTCGCCACAAGACCTTTCAAAGCCTGCGCCGTCTCGACTGCTTCGCCAAGCAGCTTGTACATTTTCCAGTTTCCGGCAATTACAGGTTTTCTTATCATTTATTGTATGCGTCCAGAAAATCACTTCGGGAAATGCTTGCCTGGCTGCAAATCGCCCGTAACGTAGAGCTTTTAATCATAGAATGATTTGGAAGCGTCAGCGGCGTCTGGGAACCATCTGTATTTTCACGAACCATTGCAATATGCTCTCGTTCTCTAACGATCTCGAAACCAAGTCTGTTAAGAGCTTTAATTACTTTATTTTGGGCGGATCGACCGGAAATTTCGACATTATGCGGATAATTGAGTCTCCGCGATAAATGCTTCGAGAACCGGCGAATCATTTTCAAAAGCGTCGTCACCGAAAGTCTCGATGTGAAAGCCGATGGCTGACCGTGTATCCGCTAGAGCCTCTTCATAGGTATCACCCTGTCCAACAACGACGCCCTTTAGTCCAATAGGATAGGAAACATACCCGTCCGCATGTTTTTCGACAATTATTTTTAACGATTCCATAGTTCGAATAATATCACAAAAAAGGTGGGCCACTTAAGTCTCTAAAACTGTCGAGCTGTTATTATTTCCCCACTACCACCGTCGCTATGCCGGTCAGCTCAATGTTTAGGAATAGATGCTACGACTGGCGCCGTTAAAAAAGGATTTGAAGCTGATCTAGGGTATTGGGATAAAATCCGCTTAAAGATATAACCGCCCTGAGGGACATTCTGCTGATAGTAAATGAGGGAAAGATTGCTCCGTCAGATTGACGCGATTATTTTATTGGGATACCGAATATCATCAATTTATTTGTCATCCAGAGCCGCCACGCCTGGCAGATCATCGCCGGCCAAAAATTCCAGCGTCGCTCCGCCGCCGGTTGAGATGTGCGAGATCTTATCGGCCAAGCCGGCCTCATTTATCGCCGCGACCGAATCGCCGCCGCCGACTATCGACACGGCTCCTTTTTCTGTGGCTTCGGCTACGGCTTTTGCAATTTCGACCGTACCTTCGTCAAACGGCTTTTCCTCGAACATTCCCATCGGGCCATTCCAAACGATCGTTTTTGCTCCGACCAACGCCTGTTTGAAGATCTCAATTGTCTCAATGCCGATGTCGAGACCGACGAGGCCGGTATTTGTAAACGCGACCGGTATCGTTTTTCGCGATGTAAGCGGTTCGTACGAATCGACGACCTGATGATCGGTCGGCAATATAAGCTCGACGCCTGCGTCCTTTGCCAACTGTTCGATCTCCAGAGCTTTCGGCATCATATCGTCTTCGACCAGTGATTTGCCGACTGTATAACCTTGCGCCTTAAAAAAGGTGTATGCCATCGCTCCGCCGATAAGCAGTTTGTCCACTTTTCGCTTTATTAGTGATTTGATGACCGGGATTTTGTCCGAAACCTTAGCACCACCAAGGATCGCGACAAACGGCCGCTCCGGATCGTGCAACGCCTTGCCGAGAAAGTCCAGCTCCTTCTCCATCAAAAGGCCCGCGACACAGTCGTCCACAAAATGCGTTATGCCCTCGGTCGAAGCGTGCGCTCGATGTGCCGTGCCGAACGCGTCATTGACATAAACATCGCAAAGCGCAGCCAATTGTTTTGAAAAAGCCGGATTGTTTGCCTCTTCTTCGGCATGAAGCCGCAAATTTTCCATCAACAGCACTTCGCCTTCCTTCAGACCATTAACCTTTTGTGTAACGTCCGAACCTACACAATCGTTGGCAAAAAACACACGGTCGTTTTTAACCTCGGCCTTTCCGACTGCGGTTCCTTGTTCGCTCAGATAAACCGGATCATCTGCCTTGCCAGAGACATATTGCAATTCCGGCATCTTTCGGAGCAACTCATAGACAGGCCGTAAGCTGTACTTTGAGGCATCGTAAGGATTTCCCTTTTCCTCGGCCTTTTTCTTGTCTTTCAATGGCCGCCCAAGATGCGATGCGAGGATAACCTTGGCACCCTGACCGAGCGCGTATTCGACGGTCGGCAGTGTGCTTCGAATTCGCGTATCGTCCTCGATCACGCCGTTTTTGACAGGCACGTTAAAATCGACACGAATGAACACGCGCTTACCCGCTATTTCAATATCCTTAATCGTTTTCTTGCTCATACTTCTTTCTGATGTACTTAATCAAATCCAATGCGCTTTCTATAACGAATGTATACATTGGGTCGGAACAACTCTGCCTAAGGTAATTGCCCCGGCTCTAAATAATAGGAGAAATAAAATGAAAATTAAACTAACGCTCTTTGCACTCTGCACCGCCTTGTCCCTATCAACAATTGTGTTGGCACAGCAGGAAACGATGATGAAAAAACAGGACACAATGATGAAAACCACATCCACCACGAAAAAAAAATACCAACATGAAAAATTCCATGATGACGAAGAAAAAGCATCGCTCAACCAAACGCAGGCATCACCAAAGAGACAAATCGACGAAATAGATAGAGCACCCCGTCGGCAGCAGCGGACTTATTTCAACCCGACCTGAGTTTTGGACATTATCTTGTCGTTCTTAAATGTAAGAATGATGGAGGTGTAATTCTCTCCCGAATATTTGTACACTGCAAACGTAACGCCGCCGCCTGTCGAGGTGCTGATTTCGGTTCCTGAGCCGCCTAGAATGCGGTCAACCTCGGTCATGGGCATATTTATCTTTAGCTGATTGAACTTCTCCATCGTCAGCTTCGAACCTGTGGCCGCCGGTGTTTTTGTGGGCGTGCTCGACGTATTCAACGATGTTGGCGTGCTGCCCGGCGTCGGGGTCTCTCTGCTTTTGGTCAAATCGACAAGCTTCGGACACGAACAGCCGAGGATCACAAACAATAGAATTACGGCAATCAAATTGATCGAGTTTTTCATGATTGATCGGAATACGATCTGTGCTCAATCCGGCAGATCGAAGCAGTTGATTTTCTTCACAAATTTAGTTTCGTCAACCGGCACATTAATTTTAATTTCATCAAAATGTAATCGCATAATGCCTTCGCGTTCGATGCGGAACGGCAGTGTCAATTCTCCCGCCTTCCGGTAATCGCCAAATATCATGCCAAAATAAGGGCCGGTGTAGTACGACAGCATTTTTGTCTCGACATCAAACGCAAGAGCGACCGAAGATCCGAGCTTTGAAGTGGCGTCTATCAGATTAACCTTTCGGCCGTCACGCTCATAGCTGCCCGCAAACTTCAGAGATACAAAAGAATCCGCCTTTAATAATGCGGTTATATGCGACAAAATATCAATGTCCGCCGTGTTCAACGTGATCGGCAGCTCGCGAAGAAAGCCGTAATCGGCCTGCGTGAAATAATTCTTTCCGTTATATACCTCGCGAATCTCGCCCGCCGATGGCGACATCATAACTTCTGCATATTTGTCCGGCGATTGCATGTAAACGCTGTATTTAAAGTCGTGAACAGAACCGCGTACAAGCAGCTCGGCATTCCCGGCCATTACATATGACTGCAGCTTCCCTAGCTTTTCGCGGCCGCCGATCCCGGTAATGAAATCTTCGATGATCTTTACGGCCGCAGGTTGCTTTACCTTCGGCTCGTCCTTTACAGCGACGGGCGGCGGAGCCTTTATCGTTACTTCCGCGAGCACTCTTCCAAGTACGGCGGGCGAGGGTTTAGGCATCGCTCTCGGTGGCGGAGGTGGTGGTGGCGATACTCCGCCGCTATTTATAGAACCTTTAACGGTAAAGATCGTTGCAACATCTTTAAACGCCGTATTCTCCTTTATCAGACTTAGAGCTTTGTCGAGCTGAACGTCATGGCCTGCGGCAAGCGATTTTCTGTCTAGAGCTACCGGATAGTTTGGTTCTAGGCCGTTGCCTTCGAGAAAAGTGCCTTTGCTCGAACGGTAGTTAGCAATTGGATACTGCATCACGGCACCTGTCGGCAGTTCGACCACTATCGACGGAAGCGTAGCACCGGCGGTCTTTTCGCCGACGACCAATGCCCGGCCGCTTTCCTGAAGCGAAACGGCAAACATCTCCGCCGCCGATGCCGTCGTTCCGTCAACCAGAAATACAAGCTTTCCCTTAAAATTCTTCGTCTTTGCCGACGCCGTCAGCTTTTCCTCTCTGGTCTTGTAGATCGACGTGCCAAAATCGATCGTCGCTTCCGAGAGCATTCCACCGATACCGACCATTGACGCCATTATGCCGCCCGTATTTCCGCGAAGATCTATGATCAAAGCCTTCTTGTCCTTTAACAATGTAAGCGAAGAGCACAACTTTCCTATCACCGGAAGCGCAAATTGATTAAAGCGAATGTATCCGACGTCATCATTAATCGAGGTTGTCTCAAATTCGAGCTGTTGATCCGGAAAATTCTTTCCCATCGATATCGTTTCGCTTTTGATGAGTTCGCGGCGGATAGTCACCTGTTTTCGCTGATCCGTATCGTCGAGATAGGTGATATCAACCGTGCTGTCCTTCTCTCCGTTGAGAAAACTGCTGACCAATTCAGTCGGCATCTGCCGCACTATGTCACGCGAGCCAGCGTAATAAACCGATATCCGCAGCAGCATGTCGGCCAGCGAAACTTCATTTATCTTTTCGATAACAAAACCCATTTTCAGTCCGGCATATTCGGCTGCGGCGTTTTTGTTCATCCGCGTGATGACAAACTGGCCGTTCATCACACGTAGGTCAACGCCGATTCCGTATTCCGCCAACGCATCGTCAAAGTTCTGTCCTTCGTCAGGTACTTCCTCGCCATTCGCACCCACCATCAAACCCTTCGTCGACTTTTTGCGGGTTTTTGCTGCCAGTTTCGCCCTTTCGATCTCCTGATAGACCTCAGGCGGAATAATGGCGAGATGCGACCGCCCAAGGCGATTTATCATCTCGTATAAAAGGCGGTGAAACTCGCTGTCGGTTTTTGCGGCCCGCACACGCGGTTCATACTCGGTTTTGATGGCCGCCCAATCGAGATTATTGAACGTCCGGTCAAAATAGTATTCGTTGATGACCTGCCAAACCTTTTCAAAGGTTTCCAATCTGCGCTTCAATTCGGGCGATTCGAGGCGCACGGAAACCGCCGATGTGCGGCGCGGAGCCTTTTTCCTTTGGCCAAAAGCGGTTTCGTCCGCACTGAAAACGAGTCCCAATACGAGCGAAAAAAGTAGGAGTTTTCTCGAATACATATATAACTGCAAAATAAGGATTAGAGTCCTTTTTCCGCAATAAACTTCACCAGATCGCGGACGCGGCACGAATAGCCCCATTCGTTGTCGTACCATGCGAGGACCTTAACACAAGTTCCGCCGATAACCTTCGTGTTCTCGGCATCGACGATCGACGAATTGGAATTGCCCTTAAAATCGATCGACACGAGCGGTTCTTCCGAAAACGCCAAAATTCCCTTCAGCGGCCCGTTGGCTGCAGCCTTCAAAGTTTGATTGACCTCCTCGGTCGAAGTTTCTTTCTCGACGTTCATCACCACATCGACGAGCGAAACATTCGGCGTCGGCACGCGGACCGAAATTCCGTCAAATTTGCCCTTTAGTTCCGGGATAACGAGAGCAACCGCTTTAGCCGCACCGGTCGATGTCGGGATCATCGAAAGGGCTGCAGCGCGTGCCCGGCGGAGGTCTTTGTGCGGCAGATCGAGCAGATTTTGGTCGTTCGTATAGCTGTGGATCGTATTCATCAAAGCATTTTTGATGACAAACGTTTCGTGAATAACTTTCGCGACAGGTGCGAGGCAGTTGGTCGTACAAGATGCGTTCGAAATAATATGGTGCTTCGCCGCATCGTACATATGCTCGTTGACGCCGAGCACGATGGTTACATCCTCGCCCTTCGCCGGGGCCGAAATGATGACCTTTTTAACGCTTCCGCGAATGTGCTTCGCCGCGTCCTCGGCATTGGTAAAGCGTCCGGTTGATTCGATGACAACCTCGGCCCCGACTGACGCCCAATCGATCGCCGCCGGATCTTTTTCGCTAAACACCTTAAATGAATCGCCTTCAACGCTGATCATGTCGCCTTCGGCCGTAATCTCCTGATGAAGATTTCCCATTACCGAATCGTATTTCAGCAGATGCGCCAGCGTTTTTGTGTCGGTCAGATCGTTAACCGCCACAAAATCCATCTCACCGCTCCCGAGACATGTTCGCATTACGTTTCGTCCGATTCGTCCAAACCCGTTTATACCAACTTTGATACCCATTTTTTGTAATATTCCTCCGCAAATATCTGCATATTAAAACCTTCAAGATAGCTTATTTCGGTGTAAACATCAAAGCTCTGTGGTAATGACGGGGCTGGAGATGACGCAGGTCTAACGTTTCTTTACCATTTGGGTTTCCGGATTCTTTTCCGTGTAGTTCGGTGTCTTTTCCGTGGTCTGGTTTAATCACCTAACGGAAATTGAATGGGCGAACAATAAGCAAATTCTCGACCACGGAAAGCACGGAAATACACGGAACGACACCGATAATTACCGCCGTCCCTGCGTGATTAGCGAAGCAAATTGTTGAAACTATCCGATTTTGCAAGACGTAGTAACCGTTTGAGTTTTTAGCATCTAACAAAATTTGCAACTGGAGCCTGGAGCGATCCTATAATGAAAACCCGTCGTCGAAGCACGTTGATTTTATTCACTGTTTTTGTGTTTTGCCTGATCGCCGGCACCGGCTCGTCCATGGCGCAGACAGAACAGATCGCCAAGACCTCCTTTGATACAAAAAAAGATCTTTCCGCCCCGGTCGAAAGTAGGATTCTCGACGAAAAGAACGATACCTCCGCCGCTTCCTTTCGCGTCAATATGACGCCCGTCGGTGTTCAGACAGCGTCGCCGATACCGCTGTCTCTCGACGATGCTATCCGCAAAGCACTTGCGGGCAACAACAGTATCGAAATCACCCGCGACGATGTTCGCATTCAGGAAACCCGGATCCGTTCGCTGCTGGGTTTTTATGACCCTGTCTTTACCGTTTCGCCTACCTTCACACATAACAATACAACGGGTTCGGCCGCAACGCGTGACTTTAGCGTCAATGCGAATATGTTTAGTTCGATTAGTCGGGGAGGTGGTAATTATCAGGTATTCTTTAACAATACCCGCACCGAAAACGCATTTGCCCAGGCCCAGGTAAGCTCCGGCTCGCTTGGCAGCGGCGGGACGAGTGCGATCTACTCTTCAAGCACCGGCATTCGCTACACGCAGCCGTTATTTCGCAACTTTGGCATCGACAATACGCGCCGGAATATCAAGATCGCCCGCCGTTTGCTCCAACAGACCGACGCCGATTTCAGGCGGCAGACTATAGACACGATCACCCAGGTCCAACGGACATATTGGGACCTTGTTTTTGCCTTACGCGATCAGCAGAACCGGCTTGCTAACTTAAATCTTTCTCAGGAAAATCTCCGGCAGATCGAAGCGCGGATTTCCGCCGGGGCCGCTGCTCCCTTGGCCCGGGCCGAGGTTTCCACCGAGCTTGCGAACCGCGAAAGCGACCTTCTTTTGGCGACGCAGCAGGTTTCGATCACCGAAAATAGCTTAAAGCAGTTAGTACTCAAAGATGCCACGTCAAACGAATGGTCGCAAAGCTACGTGCCGACTGATAAGCCCTTATTTACGCTCGACTCTGTCAATCTCGACAACGCGATCAAGGACGCAATGGACAATCGTTTTGAGCTGCGGCGATTGAAATTGGCGAACGACATTAATACGGTCGATATAGCGTACTTTAAGAATCAGAC
>JAYSON010000097.1:0-4768 GCA_043722725.1 Chloracidobacterium sp. | reverse complement strand
CAAGGCCTACTGGGTCATGCTCGGCAAAGCCACCGCCCAGACCGCCCTCCACTTCGGCGCCAACGACCTCGACGGCACCATCACCGACGGCGGCGAACTCACCCACAGCTACTCGGTCGAATCCGGCGGCGAAGTAAAAATGACCAAACAAGAGATCATCGAAATGATCGAGCGTGCCGGTTTCGAGGCTGTGGAAAGAGATACAGTTTATAATCGCGTAGAAAGGGGCGCCGAGGCTAATCTGATATAATCTTCTTTGGAGGCACTATGATTACGATCAAATTTCCAGATGCGGATACTGAATTGGAGGCACTCGGCTTTCTTCTCGGACGCTTTCCCGGGCGTGCCTTAAAGACGGGCGAGGTGCTCGTTCCTGATACTGCACTTCAGGCTCTGGCGCTCGAAGGTTATCAATTCACCGTTATCGGAAAATCTACCTATGAGCAGCAAATTGCGCCGCTTCGAGATACTGTTACCTCAACAATTTAACGATGGCCGGGAAATTCCTCGCAAACTCCGAGGACGCGCCCTAAAAGAAATCATCGACCGATTCGGAGCGGCTAGTTTCGAACCAACGCCAATCGAAGGCTACTGGAGTCATCAAGGTAATCTCTACACCGACTCACTCTCAAAGATCGTCATCGATATTGAAGACACAGATGAGAATCGCCAATGGATGCGCGACTACAAAGCGCGCTGGAAAGCAACGCTCGATCAACTGGACTTGTGGTTAATCAGCTACGAAATCGATGTCGAGTAGATACTTATGAGAAAAGGCGTCATTCCAATGTCTCATGAGGAATTTGAGCTGATGCCGCATCCGTTCGGTTGGAAAGTCGAGTACTGGGATAACGAAGCTCACTTAACGCCGAGGGAAGTTCCGGTACATGTTAGACTCGGCCTGAAATCGACTAAAGTCCTAAACGTTTGCGAGGTCGCGGATATCGAGTCCGCTGATGCCGATAAACTGACCGATGCTTTCTTCAAAACCTTTCGACATTCAGTAGAATTCTTTAATTGGCCGGTCGCGAAAATTAGGTCTCATGCTGCCGGAAACATAAGGGATTTTTTCAATGGCGTTCGAGGCAGGCCGCTGCCTATTTCCTCGATGGCTATCGACAACCGCAAAAAGCCGCTTGGATTGGCTTTGTTCGTCCAAAAGGAAGACGGCTTGACCGAGCTTGACCTCCTTTTTGTAAGTCAGCATCTCCAGCGACGTGGCATCGCCTCACAACTCGTTGGCACTGCTGTCAATTCTTTATTCGATAATGCAGTGCTCGAACTCCGCTCGGCCTACTATATCTGCAACGAAGATAGCCGTCAGTGGCACACAAAATTTGGTTTTGAAGAAATCCCCGATCAGACCTATATTAGAATGAAATACTATTGGTGCCGCCACGAAATCTGGCGCCTCACGCAGATTGGCGACCAAGATAAAATCCCGGAACTGGTACGCGAAGAAGCGTGCTGGTATGCACAACTAGACGATTTATGGAAGAGATGATTCAATCGGCGGCGGACTCACCCACGGTCTATAACCGCGTGGAGAAGGTTGCCGCGATTTAAACAAAGATGAAAAGATTGATCATTGGAATTCTGATTGTGAAAGCAGTGCTGCTCATCTCATGTAGCGGCGTTTCCTCAGATAATCGCGAAAACGAATTGCTACGGAAGGAGACCGAGCTGGCGAAGAAGGAGGCTGAACTAGCTAAGAAAGAGTTGGAACTTTCTAAGGAAACAAATAACTCAAATTCATCCAATGTGGTGGTGAGTGAGACACCCGACAATCACAAACCCGCGACTTCACAACGCACCAAGACTCCTCGCGGTCTTAACACTTTTGCGGAAAACAATGATGAAGAGGTTCTCGCTGTCGACCTAAACGGAGATGGACAGGACGAATACATTGGCATCATCGGAATGTGCGGGTCCGGTGGCTGTCAAGTAGGCGTTTTTCAGCGAACCGCGAACGGATTCAGAGATATCTTTGATGGTGAAGAATTGTTATTGCCCGACCCCGCACCGCCAAACGTTTCCTATTGGAAACCTGATTACCGATTTCTAGCCGGTCCGCAGACTCACAATGGTTATCTTGATATTTCTATTGTATGGAAGAAAGGTAAACCGGATAAGTTTCGATTTGATGGCGTGAAATATCGAATTGCAAAGTGACTTGAACAAGGAAAATGCTGAAAATCAGCTTGACGCGACAGAAATCCGGAGTCGGGTGAGCGCTCGATTGAAGAAATACGATCGGCTAAACTCCCTTGAGCAGTTCTCAATGTTTATGGGAATGGCACAGCTGCTCGAAATTCGGTTAAAGCAACTCTACTCTGAGCGATCAAGTACCGATATTGAGGAACTGGAAAGATGGACGATGGGACGCACCATCAGGACCTTAGCTGAGACCGGCTTGCGGCCCGATCTCATAGAATTTTTGGAGAGCGTCCGCGATTATCGAAATTACATCGCACACGAGTACCTTGCAAACGTTGCATTGCTTCGAGATCTAATTGGAGCAAATATCGGAAGGCTTGAGGCTAAACACTTCGAAAGAGGTGTGTATGAATTGGAACAGGTCATCGTTCTTTTTGATTGGTGCGAAGACAATCACTCTTGGTAACGGGTAAGTCGCTCACGCAGCCCTGAAAGTGCCTCACGAAGTGGTGCTATTGATTCACGAAAACATAATCAAGAACATTAGGAGAACTGACATTATGACGCAAGCGAAAAACACTATCTGCCTTTGGTACGATGGCGACGCTGAGGAGGCGGCGCGGTTTTATGCGGAGGCGTTTCCCGATTCGTCTGTTGAGGCGGTGCATAAGGCTCCGGGAGATTTCCCGGGCGGAGAAAAAGGGCAGGTTTTGACGGTAAACTTTACCGTGCTGGGAATTCCCTGCCTCGGGCTCAACGGCGGGCCTGAATTCAAGCACAACGAAGCGTTCTCGTTTCAGGTCGCAACCACGGACCAGGCCGAAACCGACCGCTACTGGAACGCGATCGTCGATAACGGCGGCCAGGAGAGTCAGTGCGGCTGGTGCAAGGACAAATGGGGCCTGTCCTGGCAGATCACCCCGATCGCCCTGACCGAAGCCGTAACCGACCCGGACCCCGCCGTCGCCAAGCGAGCGTTCGATGCGATGATGACGATGAAAAAGATCGACATCGCCGCCATCGAGTCGGCACGGCATGGTTGAAATACAACGGGTCACCGAAATTTGTCGAAAAAATTTGGAGCAAAAACGTTATGAGTGATACAACCATCTTGATCTCCGCGTTGGAGACGGCCCCCGGCGTGATCATTCCTCTGATCCGAGAAGTGCCGCCGCAGATCCTAAAGCGTCGTCCGAGCCCGGCAAAATGGTCGGCGTACGAGCACGCCTGTCACCTGTCGCAGTCTGACGCTTCGTTTCGAGCGCGGCTCGATCTGATCCTTTCGACACCCGAACCGTTCATTGAGGTGATCGAAAATTCGCCTGAGGACGAGGCAGGTGCGCTGCTCGACATCGACCTCGACGAGAGTCTCGAAAGATATGTACGCGAGAGAGCCGCGCTCGTGAAAAGACTGAAGAAGCTATCGGCGGACGAGTGGCAGAAAACGGCCGAGCACGAGGCGTTTGATCATTATTCGGTATGGATCATGTTCCGGCATCTGCTGAATCACGAGATGCTCCATGCCTACAGGATCGAAGAGCTGCTGCTCAAGAAGGATTGGATTAGATAAACTCTTTCGCAGATAGGCTAGAGTAAACAATCGAAATGATCCAACGCGCGGGCTTCGAAGCCGTTGAAAGGGACACGGTTTCGTCCGTCGATGCGGTGCATAGGGCTCCGGGCAGCGCGGATGGCTAGTGTTATCTTGAGAGGAAGGAGTAATCGCATTTCGGCCTGCTGACAATTCAATATACAAACCTATGGATTTTAATAGACGCCTATCACTGCTTTTAGTCTTTGCCGCATTTGCCCCCGGTTCTGCTGATGGTCAGGCAAATCGTACATATCAACGAACGAATGCCGAAGCCCAAAAGATCGTCCGCGAAGTGATAAAGGTTTCGCCGATCATAGATGGCCACAGTGATTTGTTTGCATGGTACTTTGGATGCGTGTACAAAAAGCTTTCCAAATGTCCACAGGGTCTCGAAGACTATCCGATAGACACGATCACCAAGGGCCAAACCGATATACCCCGATGGAGAAAGGGCGGTGTCGGTGGCGTGCAACTAAATGTATTCGGTGCGGACGCCGTTAGCCCGTCAGTTTTGTCGGGCTTTGCGGATCGCCTGGAAAAGGCGTATGTCAACGACCTTAAAGTGGTAACCACGGCAGCTGATATGCGCAAGGCGATGCGTTCAGGAAAAATTGCATTGCTGCCCATGATGGAAGGTTCCGAAAGACTGGCGGGCGATATTTCTCAGCTGGATGCGTTGTATAAACTTAATTTGCGGTGCATGACGTTCACCTACGTTACCGGCCCATTTGCCGACGCCAGTGACGATGAGCCTCGTAACAACGGGATCTCAAAGGCAGGAAAAGAATTGGTAAAGAAGATGAATGAGATCGGCATGATCATCGACATGAGCCATATTTCGGCTAAAGCCATGAGCGATGTCTTAGATACCACCAGGGCTCCTGTTATTTTCAGTCACAGTAATGCACGTGCCCTGGCCGATGTGGAGCGCAATGTGCCGGATTACATTTTGTTGCGGCTAAAGTCCAATAAGGGCTTGATCATGATCGACGGGGTAGCCGAACATACCACAACCGC
>JAYSON010000096.1:0-4801 GCA_043722725.1 Chloracidobacterium sp. | reverse complement strand
CCAAAGTCCCAAAAAAGAGTTGAATTCGAAACGACGCTAACGAGGTCGCCGGCCGATTCCGGATGGCATTTTCTGCCCGTGACGAAGGCTGTAGTTGCCAAGTTTGGCTTTGAGGGCAAATTCAAGCGTGTCGTATGCTCGATTAATGGCGGCGAGAGTTTTCAGTGTGCCCTGCTGCCGTCCGGCGATCTGTTTTACATTATCGTCAACAAAAAGAAGCGTGACAGCATCGGAATCGTGGCAGGGGACTTGGTCAAGGTCGAGCTTCTAAAAGATGAGAGTAAATACGGCCTGCCAATGCCGGCGGAGCTTTGCGAGGTACTCAATCAGGACGCGGATGGTGACCGCCTATTCCACGCTCTTTCACCCGGTAAACAACGAAGTCTTATCTACATGGTCAGCAACGTGACGAATATCGATAATCGAATCCACCTCGCCCTCATCATCCTCGAACATTTAAAGGAAAACGGCGGCAAGGTCGTCGCCGAACAGCTCCAGCACGATATAAAAAGACCGATATTTTAACCGCGATTTCGCAAAATCACCCAACTTTCACCGTCTTTAAAACCAGAAGGGCTTAATCGCCGAATTCATAATTGAAAAGTATTTCTCGGCTAAGTGACATTTTTCGAGAATTTTTATGTGATTATAGATGTAGATATAGAGGATAGGATGGTTTGGAATGGAAAATCGCCAACAACAATTAGGAACAACCGATATCGGGCTGCTGGTCTTTGTGATCGTCGCCGGTTGGCTGCTCCTCTTCCAATCCGGGATTTTTCAGTGATCACCCTGCAAAATCGAGCGGTTTGTTATGCTCGATCAAACCGTTTTCGTACGCCAGTTCGAAATATAGCTCCAAACCCTTCTGCATCGGCTCGTCTATCGAGTAAGAAATATTCGTTGTCAGATACCGCTTTAGTTCACCGCTCGTCAAAGCAATGTCGTTGACATAATTAGCCGCAATCTCATCAATATGTTCGAAACCCTCATCTCTAACAGCAGCGAAATCGACCGGACTGACGGAAGCCCTGGTCATCCACATAGCGAAAATAAAACCGAAGCCGGTATAGTGCCGCCAAAGCTCCGCCATGTCGAACGTCTTAAACGGCGCATCGACTCCGCCAGACGGCGCGGACAGGTGAAGCGCCGGATCGCCGATCAGCAACGCGCAATCTGATTCCGCAAGCATTGCATCAACATCCGGCCGCGCGTCTATCCACACCGGCTCAAAACCCAGAAATTCGCGAAAAATGATCTTCGTCAGGCATACGGATGTTTTTGACGAAACGTCAAGCGAGACCGACCGCACCTGATCTAGCGGCATGCCTTTGGTGACCAGACAAACGCTCCGTACTTTTTCTCGCGCACCCACGCAGACGCCCGGCACGAGGCGAATATCGTCCAGCATTTGAAACGCTATTACCGGCGTCAGAGCCGCATCGACGCGGTTCTGCGCGAGAAGTTTGACGGAACGCGCCGGAGCGTTGTCCAGTATCAGCTCAACACGTCCGTGATGTGAACCGTAGAGGAAGCTCCAAATTAGCGGTGCCGTATTGGAGTAGCTCGACGCGGAAATTCTCAGCGCTTTCGTGTCCATACGACCAACATTCAGGCCAGAACATCCTGAAATTCAGGCGTGGCGTCGAACACTTTTTTGGCATATGGGCAAAGCGGCTTGATCTTCAGGCCGTTTTCGCGGGCGTAGGCGACAGCGGCGGCAACCAGATCTTTTCCGATTTCCTCGCCGCGAAACTGCGGATCAACCTCGGTATGATCGATAACAATCGTGTTTTCGCCTGTTCGCAGATATGTCAGTTCCGCGACCCATTGGCCGTCCTCATCGATGAAAAATGCACCCTTTCGGCGGTGCTCTTGTCTTTGAATATCCATTGTTCTTATAGCGTACAAACAAGTATCTGCCAATGCAAACGTTGTACGCTAAGAGCATTTGGATTATGCTTTTCGTTTATGAAAACCAAATCTTTTCTCGGCCTGCTTTTTTCGCTATTTGTGGCCGGCTCAACGGCATTCGCACAAACAACAGTGATCATAAATGATCCTTCGGTTAAGCTGACGACGACGGTCTTAAGTGCATCGGACAAGCGGATAGTCGAACGCGACGCACTGCCTAAGGTCCGAAAGAAGCTTGCCGACGATTCGTGCGTGGAAGAATTTGAAACGGCCGGCGTAGTCAAAGGTTCGTTTTCGAAAAAAGGCGCCAATCAGACATTGGTTTTTTACCAGTTTTGTCAGACAGGGAATGGTTTGGGAATGGTTGGGCTTATTTTGATCGATAGCGGCAACGTGATCGGAAACTATACTTCTGACGGCGGCTGGTCAGTCGGCCTGACCGTTTTGCCGGATTTCAATCAGAACGGGTTGAATGAATTTGCGCTGCAGTATTCAGGCGGAATGCACCAGGGAGAGGGCGGAACCGGCGTCGATATTATGGAATTTTCCACCACCGGCCCGCGAGGAATAGGTTGGTTTCAGGCCGATGCGTTTTTCGATGAAGCGGACTCGATTGGGTGGAAAGTATCAGTCAAACCCGGTAAAGCGCCGGTGTTTTTCCGTGAAAAATATACCTCCCGTGAAGAAGGAAAATGGCGGAAGGCAGGCAAAGCCGCTCAGTTTGCATTGAGGAAAGTATATAGCAAGTTTATCGCCGTCAAATAATAATGAAAATTTACGACGTTACCGTTCCGATTAGCGAAACCGTGCCGATCTACGCCGGCGACCCAACGGTGAGTTTCGACGTTTGCAAATCGATAGCAAAAGGCGATGCGGCGAATGTTTCGCAGATATGTTTCGGCGTTCACACCAGCACGCATGTCGATGCGCCAAATCATTTTATTGATGGAACACGACGGATTGACCAGCTAGATCTCGGTAAATTGATCGGTGACTGCCGCGTTATCTTGGTCGACGATAGTGTCGATGCGATCGAACCCAAGCATCTCGGCGATCTGGCAAATGTCGAACGCGTCTTGTTCAAATCGCGCAATTCTGCCTTTTGGAACGAGCCGGAAAAGGGCTTTCGCACTGATTTTACATATATCTCACCCGACGCTGCCGGGGTTTTGGCTGATAACGGCGTAAAACTCGTTGGAATCGATTATCTATCGGTGGAAAAATTCGGTTCAGAAGATTTCGCGACGCATATCACGCTGCTTGAAAAAGAGATCGTTATACTCGAAGGCGTCGATCTCCGCGAAGTTCCGCCGGGCGATTATGAGCTAATCTGCCTGCCGCTGAAATACATCGGTGCGACCGGCGACGGATCACCAGCAAGAACTATCCTGCGTGAATTGGCGCCGTAGTGCTGATTTCATGAACTTAAACGAACAGGGCTATCGCGAACGTGTTTACGAGATCGTCCGTCGGATCCCGGTCGGACACGTAATGACGTACGGCCAAATCGCCATAATTCTAGGCGAAGGCTACACGGCCCGAACGGTCGGCTACGTAATGCACGGCGCCGATTCGGAAAGCATTCCGTGGCAGCGTGTGATTAATTCGCAGGGGAAATGTTCGACCGGTAGATTAACGATTCCTTTGAACTTGCAGCAGGAATTGCTCGAAGCCGAAGGAGTTGAGTTCAACGCATCGGGCAAATGCGATCTGCGCGAATTGCAATGGAGTCCGGAAGGCTTTGAGCCTGAAGAGGTCGGACAGCCGAGGTTGTTTGAAGGAGATTAACCGCAGAGGCACAGAGACGCCGAGGAAGAGTATTAACAAGATAGACAGAATGAACAAGATATTTTTTACCCATTTCTTCGTAATTTGATTCAATCATCCTGAATATTCTGGTCATCCAGTTTCTCGGTGGTAAAATCTTCACCGTCCCCATTTCAATTTGTTTCTCAACACATCAAAATAGTTGCGGTTTGGCGGCTGCACCAGGTTGAATGTCGTCCGGCTTTTGCGGATCAGCACGCGGTCGTTTGCCGCCATCGTATATCCTATTTGGCCGTCAAGCGTCAACACTACGCCTTCGTTCCCGTTAATAAGTTTTAGTTCGATATCTGCGGTATCGGGCACGACTATTGGACGATTTGTGAGGGTAAACGGGCAGATGGGCGTAATGACCACGGCGTTCATCGATGGGTAAATTATTGGCCCGCCCGCCGAAAGATTGTAGGCGGTCGAACCGGTCGGGGATGAAACTATCAAGCCGTCGGCCCGAAATGAATTGACGAAAAGGCCGTTGAGAGTTACGTCGATCTCGATAATTCTCGCGAGGGCCGCCTTGTTGATTACGACGTCGTTCAGCACACGCCCGCTCGCCAAAAGCTCTTCGCCGCGCCAGTGGTCGGCATGGAGCATTTCACGGCGATCAATCTCGTATTCCCCGTCAAATATTGCCTCAAGAGCGGGAAACATCTCCTCTATCCTGAATTCGGTAAGATAGCCCAAGCTCCCGTAATTGATCCCGAGGACCAAAACTTCGAGGTCGCCGATAAGCCGCGAAGTCGAGATCATGGTTCCGTCGCCGCCGAGGACGATTATCAGATCGGCATCGAACTTGTCGTTTTCAACGACCTCAATATCGCAAAGTGCTCCGTCCGGTTTTCCGGCCTCGGCGTACGGTTTCCCGATAAGCGCCACGCCGCGTTTTTCGAGCCATTCCGACAATTCGCAGGCGGTCTGCCATGCTTCGGCGTGGTTCGGTTTTACGACTACGCCGACGGTTTTTATCTGTCTATTGTTCATAAACGGCGACTTCGGTTTGATAATGATTAAACAAAAGAATGCAAACTGCAAGCGTTTTGGCCGGCTAAACCGGTGCGTTTGCCGA
>JAYSON010000095.1:0-3154 GCA_043722725.1 Chloracidobacterium sp. | reverse complement strand
GCATTCAAAAACAAAGCGTTCGGCGGCGTTCGCTGCTTGATCCGTTCGGCAATCGCAACGGCATCGGCATCAAAAACCCGCGTTTTGATCTGCCCCGAAACGGTTCGCCAAACATCCAGCGAGCCTGAGAATATTAAAACAATGAAACACACCGCCACAACGAGTCGAAACGCCGTGGCTTTGCGCCACACCCAGGCCAATGCAAGCGCGACAAACGGGATCGAGCCGACATACCAATAGACCAGAACCTTGATATTGTCCCATTCCCACGGTGCGAGCTTTGCCGCATTTGCGATAAGAAATAGAAAGGCAAACGGCAGATAAAACTGGATTAGTGCGAGCGAGTGACGCGGGGACGCGGGGATGTTTTTCTCATGTTGCCGATGTTTCGCCGCGTCTCTCGGTCTCCGTGTCTCCGTGTCGCTAGATTCGTCGTCCGCGCGTCTCCGCGTTGAATAAATCAGGTAAATTCCCGCCACGATCATCGGGATTAAAATTCCCGTGTTCTTGATCCAAAACCAAATAAAGCTCGTCTTGCCCGAATCCCAGCCAAAATGCCACGCAAAAAACTTACCGGTTTCCGTAGCGCTTCCCGACATCGACCAGAGAAGTTCGGGAATTGCAAGAATCGACACGCCTGCCGCAAACGTCAGCCATTCGCGCCAACGCTCCGGTTTCAAGGCGATCAGGAAAATCCCGACAAAGAACAAAACGGCGAGGCTGTGAAGATGAATAAGAGGCAGCAAGCCAGCGAGCAGACCGAGGAGAACTGACGCGGTGATGCGGAGATGCGGAGACGCGGTGACCGTTTTCTCACCGTCTCCGTGTCTCACCGTCTCCGTGTCGCAAAAACTTTCCCAAAGTTTTTGCAAAACCATCACCGTCAGCGGCATTCCGAGCAGTAAACTCCTTTGCGTCATAAAAAGCGTCACCAGCGAATTTCCCCAGCGAAAGTCAGGACCGATCGTGTAATCTTTCGGCAGCGTCCAGATAAAATCGAGAAATCCTTTGCCCTGCGCCAAGTAGTCGCCGAAAAACCAGATAAACCCGAGTCCGCCGCTGAAAAACAAAAGTGCCGGAGCGATCTTCGCGGCTAATCGATCGTTCACGAGTTTGAAAACAAACCGCTCGAGGATTACGAGCAGCGAAAATGCCCACGCCACATTTTGTGCGAGCATCGCATCTTTGACCGAGATACCGAGTTTCATGAACGCCGCGGTTATGAAATCGGCAATGAACGGATACGAAAACCTGGCTCCCGCAAACGACGGATTCTGTGGCGGAAAATTATTGCCTTCCGTAAAGCCAAAGACCGCGCCGAGATGAAACGGA
The DNA here is from genome assembly GCA_043722725.1 of Chloracidobacterium sp. Taxonomy (GTDB): domain Bacteria; phylum Acidobacteriota; class Blastocatellia; order Pyrinomonadales; family Pyrinomonadaceae; genus OLB17. The sequence continues at coordinate 1,822 of JAYSON010000095.1, read as the reverse complement.
AGATCACCGAGATTCTGCGAGCCGCCCGTAAAAATGCCCTGGCTCGTTTCATACATCGTCTGCTCGAAAAAGAACACGAATAGTACGAAAAACAAAACGTAGTATGAAACACGAACAACCTTCTTTAAGTTTCCGCCTTGTAATTTCCCATTGGCCCGCTGCCATTCCTGCCGAAATCGTGTACGCGGGTTTCTCGTTCGCAATAGAAAAACAGGGAAAAAAGAAACCGCGAGTGAGATCAGAACGGTCGTCGTATTCAGCCCAAAAAACGACGCGATCACAAATCCGGCGGTTCCGAAAATCGCCGATCCAATGACGACTCCGGCCGAGATCCGCCACAACAACGGCTCGTCTTCGGCGAAAAGATATGTCAGCGCAAGACCGCCAAAGACGATGAACGCGATTAGAATAATGGAAAGCAGCATACCGTATTCGGGAAAAACTGTTTCTAAATTAACCCATAACGCGCTCAGGACAAAATCTGCGATGCGTCGCTCGCGAGTTTGGTAATATGCATCACGATAGGCTATACTCATCGCCACAACCATTAGCATTGCAGATACTTTTGTCACTCGAGGATTGAGAATGAAAAACACTACCGTTTTATTTTTGATATTGCTTGCGCTTCCGTTTGTCGCGACGGGTCGCGTTTCCAAAAATCCGTTTAGTCGGATGGAGATCATTTTCGGTCTTCAGAAGCCGCCCGTTGTCCGCGGCTCGCAAATAAAAAACATCAAGTCTTTAGATTTACGTTCAGGCGTCGCCTACACGAGCGATTCGCTTTTCCGAACGGATGATGCCGGTGAAACCTGGCGAGAGATCGCCGTCCTTAATTCTCCAGGCGAGGAAATCAGCGCGGTCCTGTTTACCGATGAAAATCGAGGTTCTGTTTTATTGGTGAGCCGTAAGAGTCTGCGTTTGGAACTTGCACAAACAGGCGATGGCGGGAACTCGTGGTCAAGAACACCGATCATCTTGCGGAACGAAGATCTGGCCGAAGCCGATCTGGAAAACGCGACGCTTGGCAGTCAGGGAAACGGTAATCTGACGCTCGAATTTCGTCTGCCGACAAGTTCAAATTTTTACGGCGTGATTCGTTATGAATCCGAAAACGGCGGCGAAAGCTGGGAATTCGCGGAGCGCTCGATCACGACGCGAACTTCAGACATTGCCTCGGACAAGCGTTCCGGCGCATGGACGTTAACTACGGAAGGCAATTGCGAAGGCTCAAAATCCGGCTGTGTTCTGGAAACAAATATAGTCTTTAACGGAAAAAACATTACGCCCTCGCAGATCAAAGAACTCGCCCGACTTGAAAAAGAGAAAGCGATAAAAGAAATTCGAGAAATCCCAACATTCGCAGTGGTTCCGGGTGGCTCAACGCGAACCAGCCTCAATCGCGGCTTTGATAAATGTACAAACGGATCGGTCGCTCAGATGCAGACATGGTGGAACACTTCGCACTTTTATGACGCGAATATTTACATGAGCGGACGAAACCGCGGTTGCACACAATCCTTGACGGCGGCTTGGGTGAATCAGGTTTCGACTATGGGCTGGGGGCTCATTCCGACTGTCGTCGGTTATCAGGCTCCATGTTCCGTTTCGACCACTTCTCAAAAGCACAGTTCCGATCCGGCGATTGCCGAAACTCAGGGTCGCGGTGAAGCCGATATCGCCATCGCCGATGCCAACAACCTCGGCCTGACAACCGGAACGGTACTTTATTACGACATGGAACGCTACGATGAAACGGTTAGCACACCCGGATGCCGGGCCTCCGTCAACGGATTTTTGAAAGGCTGGACCGATCGTGTAAAGC
>JAYSON010000094.1:0-1972 GCA_043722725.1 Chloracidobacterium sp. | reverse complement strand
CCGTGAGCAATTGAACGACTTCGCTGACGGGAAGATCCAGACCGTGACGAGCGTGGCATACGGCATCAAAGACGGAATGGCGGACGCAGAAACAAACGGCGGGCGGTCACCGGCCGGATTCAAATCGCGAAAAGACGGAACATTATGGTTTCCGACACAGAAGGGAATTGCGGTAATAAATCCACAGGCCGTACCCGTTAATACGCTGGCGCCGAATGTCGTTATCGAAAAATGTCTGCTTGACCATCGACCCGTTGGGTGCGGCGAAATCAAAGTTTTGCCGGGCAGTGGTTCGCTTGAAATTCAATTCACGGGTTTGAGCTTTAATAAGCCTGAACAGATCAAATTCAGATACAAGCTCGACGGCCTGGACCAAAACTGGACTGAAGTTGGCACGCAGCGGGCCGCTTTTTTCACCCATTTGCCGCCGGGCGACTACGCCTTCAAAGTGTCCGCCGCGAATTCTGACGGTGTCTGGAACGAAGCGGGAGCCAGTCTAAACGTCCAGGTTTTGCCGCCCGTTTACCGGACGTGGTGGTTTTTGTCATTGGCCGTTCTTGTGTTCGCCGGCATCCTGTTTGGAGTTTACAAACGGCGAACTCTTTATCTTACAAGACGTGCGAACGAACAACAGTCATTTTCCCGTCAACTGTTAGAATCGCAGGAGCAGGAGCGGCAGCGCATCGCGGTTGAACTTCACGATTCGCTCGGACAGGATTTGCTTATCATAAAAAACTGGGCGATGATCGGGCTAAATCAAAAGAAGGGTTCGCAAGAAGCTCAAAAACAATTGGCCGAGATCAGCCAGACTGCGTCGGAGGCCATCGAGGAAGTCCGCGAAATTGCGTATAATCTTCGCCCATATCAAATTGATGAGCTCGGATTGACCAAGGCGATCGAGTCGATGTGCGCACGTGTGTCGCGGGCCTCGCAAATATCGTTCGATTGCCGGATCGACGATCTCGACGACTATTTCCCGAAGATTGAGGAAATAAACTTCTACCGCATCGTTCAGGAATGCGTGAATAATATCGTCAAGCATTCTGAGGCAGCCGAGGCAAAGATTCGGATCGTTCGCGATGGTGAAGGGTTGCGGCTGTCGGTCGAAGACAATGGCAAGGGCTTTGATTTTCAGAAGACAAAAGCCAGAATGCAAAACGGAGAACACCGCAGTTTGGGTTTGGTAAGCCTTGTCGAGCGCGGCAGGATCCTCGGCGGAACGCCCGTCTTTGAATCGAGCGCGGGACACGGCACGAGAATCACGCTTCATCTTCAGATGGAGCGATAGCAACGGGTCAATAATGGGTACCTCTAAAAATTGAGTTTATGGAAACGCAAAGCAAAGTGTGCAAAGAAAGAATTTTTGCCGCAGATGAACGCAGATGATGCATTATTAGAAAGCATTTTGCCGTATTTTCCTTTTTTGCTTATCCGCGTCAGCTGCGTAAATCTGCGGCTAATTTTCCTGATTTAACTCTCAGCGGCTTGGCGACCTTACGGCTTTGCGTTAAATTCTTTTTGTTTGAACATTTAGAAACGGTCTAATGTCTATGGTCTCAGAAACCAGAATCATCATCGCCGACGATCATCCGATTTTCCGACGCGGGCTCCGGCAGGTTATCGAAGACGACGCGAGCCTGAAGGTTGTCGGAGAGGCGGAAAACGGTCTCGCGACGCTTGCTTTGATTGCCGAACTTGAACCGGACGTCGCCATTGTCGACGGCCACATGCCGGAAATGGGCGGCCTCGAGTTTGCTCGCGCGGCAAGGGCGAAAGCTCTTGCCGTAAAGATTGTTTTTCTGACGATGTACAAGGACGAGGCGATGTTCAACGCAGCGATGGACGAAGGTGTAAAGGGTTATGTTCTGAAAGATAACGCGGTTTCCGACATCGTTGCCTGCATCAAATCCGTGGTTGACGGCAGACCGTTTATCACGCCGTCGCTTACCCAGTTTCTCCTCGACCGCGGCAC
>JAYSON010000093.1:0-5116 GCA_043722725.1 Chloracidobacterium sp. | reverse complement strand
CCGCTGAACTCGTCGGATAAATACCCACACCAACACCGCCCGCCGCAATCGCCGCGATATCGACGATCGTCCATTCGGGAACGTTGCCGGCAAGGATCGCGACGCTCGCTCCTTTTGTCAGACCTTTGGCCAGGAAAGCACAGGCGAGGTCGTGGACTTTTTCTTCAAATTCGTTCCACGTTTGCGAATGCCAGCCGCTGCCTTCGCGCGTGAAAAATACCGGAAGATCGCGGTATGTGGCGGTCTGCGCGCGAAAAAGGCTGTAAATGTTCAAGAACTTCATTCTTCTATACAACAGGCTGCAGAGCCTGTTGCGGCGACAGACTAACAGTCTGGCGTACGGCTAATACTTCAACGCAAGACACGCCATGTTGAAACCGCCGCCCGAGGCGCACATTACAACTCGGTCGCCGCGCTTTATCTTGCCGGCTTCTAGTGAATCGTGAAAAACCATCGGGATGCAGGCCGATCCGGTGTAGCCCCATTTTTGCATAATGGTGTGCGTTTTCCTTTCGGGAATTCCCATATTTTGCATGACGACTTTGATCGTCGAAATATTTACCTGAGTCCAGAGAAACATGTCGATATCAACGGTTGTCAACCCGGCCTTTGCCAGAACCTCGTTGACGATCTTCGGCCAACCCTCGATATTCACTTCCGGAGGATATTTTTTTACAAAGCGAAGGCGGTTTGTGTTGTTTTCCGCAACGACTTCCGCCGTGACCGGCTGCCGCGTCCCACCGGCGAATATGCCCATGTAATCGTGATATTTGCCATCGGCTACGAGTTTCGACGCAAGAAAATGCTTTTCGCCTTCGACCGCCTTCAGCACTACGGCACCGGCGCCGTCGGCAAAAATCGTCGATGTCTTTTTGTCCTTCCAATCCATGAATTTGCTCATGGCGTAACAGCCGATGACGAGAACGTTCTTGAAGGTCGCATCGGCGATGATGTATTTAAATCCCGTATCGAGCGTTGTTACAAATCCGGCGCAGGCGCAATTTATGTCGAATGTTCCTGCATTGACGGCCCCGATCCGGTGCTGTACAACGACGGATGTCGCGGGAGAAATATATTCAGGCGTATCGGTCGCAAGCAAAATGAGATCAATGTCCGTGGCATCAATGCCCGCGTTGCGCAGGGCGTTTTCGGCGGCGGCGGCCGCGAGATCGGCCGTACTCTCGTCTTCCGCTGCGATGTGCCGCTCCTTTATCCCGATGACATTCGTTACGAATTCATCTATATCTTCGCCTAAATTATGACTCAGCTCGGCGTTGGTGACGATCCTTTCTGGTACGTAAACGCCCGTGCCGATTATCTTTGCATCCCGCATATTCTTCTAAGATATTAAAAATTCTCGGACAATCCGGTTAAACTCTCCCGACCGCTCCACGAAGGCCATGTGACCACCGTCTTTTAATATTTCAAGCCTTGCATTAGGAAGCCGGGCGGCTAGATTTTGCGAATTCTGTGCCGGCACGACCGCGTCATCGTCTCCGCTCAGAATAAGCGTTTCGGCGGTTATTTCCGAAACCCGCTCTTCGGTATTAAAAGTCATAGCCGATTGCAGCTGCTCCAAATAGACTTCCTCGGGCACCGTGTTCTCCTCGCGTAGGCGGCAAAAGCTTTCAACGATGTCGGAATGGCTTTTAACAAACTCCGGCGAGAACGCCTGTGTCAGGTATCGCCTGATTCGCTCCGCCGTGTTCATTCCCTCAGTCGATGCAAAGGAAGAGAGCACTTCAATTGATGGTGCGACATGATTTGGGCCGCCGTAACTGGTCGAGGCCAGCACGAGCTTGTTCAGACGCTCCGGATAATGGAGGGCAAATTCCTGGGCGACAAATCCGCCGAATGAAATGCCGAGGATATGTGCCTTCTCGATCGCCAGCGTATCGAGAATGGCGGCGATATCGTTGGCGATGCCTTCGATCGAAACCGCACCCCCATCGATCATCTTCGATCTCGCCACGCCGCGTGGATCGAAAGTGACCACACGAAATAGCTCCACGAGTTGATCGGACTGCCACGACCAACTCCACGCACCGGACGCAAAACCCGGAATAAGCACGAGCGGGTCACCGCTGCCACGCGATTCGAAATATAACTCGATATCCGTCGATCCGATAACCGGCATTGATAAACCTTTAGGAGATGGAAGTAGGGCAAAAGGCTTGAACCATTTGCCCCACGCAGTTTAGAAAGCTAATTTGAAAGCGAACTGAACAACACGCGGACCTGCGGCAGCCGAAGTGATCCGCCCAAAGGTCGGCGTGCCTAAAGTGTTTCCCGGATTGGCATAGTTTACCCAATTGAAAACGTTAAAGAATTCGGCTCTTAGTTCACCCCTAAAACGCTCGGTGAAAGGCAGAAATTTGATGAGCGAAACGTCAACGTTCTTCTGGCCCGGACCGAACAGCAGATTGCGTGGTGTATTTCCGTACGGAGCATTCCGATCAAAGGCGACATTTGGAATGGTTCCCCCGCATATCTGCCGGACGCCAAATTGACACGATGTCGAAAACGCCGACGTATTGAAGTACTGATTCAAGCGATCGGAAACCTGGCCCGACCCTGCAAAATCGCTGCTTGCGAAGTCCGGGTTAAAGTTCGCCCGCTGTATTCGCGACGTTCCGTTCGCGTCTATGATCGAAAATGGAAGCCCGGATTGAAACACGGCGACGCCTGCTACCTGCCATCCATTCAGCAGCCATTTTGCACCGTTTGCATTGTCGACAAGCTTCGGCAGATCGTAAACGCCGCTGACGACAAACCGGTGCTTACGGTTAAAGTCAGACGGCCCGCCGTTTAACCGCCAGTTGAATTGATCGCCGGGAATATTCGTCAGCTCATTAATCGATGCTCCCGAATAATAATCGTACGAGCGGCCGACAGTGTACGCAGCAAGGAACTGAAGACCGTCGCTAAAGCGTTTCGTCAGAGACATCTGAAGCGAGTTGTATCGTGACACCGATGTCGTCTGGACCTGCTGCAAACCGCCGGTCAGATTCTTGTTGGCCGACAATATGCTGGCCGGTCCGAGTGGCTGCGAGAAGGTGTTTGTCGTTGGATTGTAAACCGGTTGATTAAGCGTGATCACCTGCAGCAAATGTGTGCCGCGATTCCCGACATAACCGATTTCGGCGACGAGATTGCGGGCAAGCTCGATCTGCGATCCAAAATTGTATTGCTGAATATCCGGCGTTTGCAGTTTAGGGTCGACAAACACTCCTGCTATCGGCACTCCAACGACCGGTGCGAGCGACGATAGCGGTGACGGGATGGTTGCAGCGGTCGGGAAAGCCGACGGCGGCGGAAGCGGAATGAACGGATTCGATGCGGTTCGAAACGTCGCTGGAAGGATCGGCGCAAGCGGCGTATTTACGAGGCCCACGCCCAAAGCGAAATACGGGTAATTGAATAGCTGAGTGTTTGCATAACGTGTCGATATGCGGTCGTAGTAAATTCCGTATCCGCCGCGGACAACCACCTTCTGATCGCCAAAAAGATCGAAAGCAAATCCGACGCGGGGGCTAAAGTTGTTTTTGTCCACCGGAACGAGCGTCTTCGTGACGGTTGGCACACCGGCAAGCGGACCGCCTTCGGCCTGAACAAAACCGTTTGGCGGCGCGGCCGGTGCCGCATTAGTCCCAATACGGACCTGGCTCGGGATGAAGTTTACCAGGCGGCCCTGATTTTCGACCGGCAAGCCGTAGAGGTCATAGCGCACGCCTAGATTGAGTGTCAGGCGGGAATTGATCTTCCAATCGTCCTGAATAAATCCGTTCGTATCGGTGACCTTGTAATAGCGGTCAAAAACTCCGGATCCGATGAGCGATGTTCCGATACCCTGTAGGAAATTTTGGAATGCGGTCGTGCGAATACCAGTAGCCGCGACCGTGTCTCCGTAGATGATCTGGCCTCGTGTGAACGCATTGAAATAAAACTTGACCTGCGAAAATCGATATTCGCCGCCGACTTTCAAACGATGATTTCCGACCGTCCACGATAGCGTGTCGTTGGCCGTATAGGCGTTTATTCTTGACGATTGATCGGCGAGCGTCGACGAGCCGAAAAAGAAGAGCGAATCCGAACCGTTGAACGAGAGTGTCGGAGTACCCGGATAAAGGCTCGACAGCGGATTGGTAATACCAAGTTGCGCGGCCGTAAAAGGTTCTTCCGGCACGCTTGTCACGCGAAGACGGCTAAAGCCGACGCGGAACTGATTTACTACATTCGGCGAAAAAACGTACGAATCGGTGACCGAATAAAGTTTCTGCTTGATCGTCAGATCGCCACCAAAGCCGACAAGTTGCGTTGCTCCATTGCCAAGCCCGGCAAAACTATAGTTCGCCTGAAATGTCGGGTTATCGGCGACAAAGAACTTTGCGGAAATCGAATGCTTGCTGGTCAAATTTAGGTCCGCGTTCGCATTGAACTGATTTTCGGTGAAACGCGAGACACCTGACTGCGGTTGGGTCAATCCCAACGACGAAAGTGTCCGCGTTCCTCCGCTTGAGGACGGAATAGCAAAGCTGCCGTCCCGCAACCTTGCGTTTAGTATAGAAAGTGCCACGGGGTTGATTTGGGCCGATGTGAGGTTAGCTATGGTGGGCACTCCGCTGAAAGCCGCCGCCAATCCGGCGGCTGTCCGATTCGTATCGGACAGGCCGATGGGTATAACCGGTACGGTAAGGCTGTTTGTAAGCGACGCCCCGTTCTTTTCCTTGGTTCCCTGATACGAGCCGAAGAAAAAGAGTTTGTCCCGAATTATCCTGCCGCCCAATGTCCCGCCGAACTGATGCCGGTTGAGAATAGGACGCTGAATTCCACGTGCCTTAAGAAACGGATCGTTCGCGTTTAACGAACGGTTTCGTAAAAAATAATAGGCGTTGCCGTGCAGGTCATTGGTGCCGCTGCGTGTGATCGCCTCGACATTGCCGCCGGCGTTGCGGCCGTTGGACGCATCGTAAAGCGACGTTTGGACAATGAATTCCTGGAGGCTGTCCGTGGCCGGGACGGCTATGTTCGGCGTCGAGTTGGTGCCGATGGAATTGGCGTCGATGCCATTGATGCGGACGCTGTTGCTGGTCGTTCGCTGGCCGTTGACGCTGAT
>JAYSON010000092.1:0-5077 GCA_043722725.1 Chloracidobacterium sp. | reverse complement strand
TAGATCTCGTTTGTGCCATCGGCCCGGCGGCCGGTTGTGAAAACTATGAGATCGGCAGCGACGTGATTAATGCTTTTACGGATAATCTCGATGAAAGCGGCAAATATCTGACAACTACGCGCGAAGGACATGCTCTTATTGACCTGCATCTTGCCAATGAAGATCAGTTGCTCGACATCGGCTTAGCGGCCGCCAACATCTTCAAAGCTCCGTTCTGCACAATGGAGCGAACCGACCTGTTTTTCTCGTATCGCGTCGAAAAGAAGGTTTACGGCAAAACCGGTCGGCTCTTGTCGGTGATAGGACTTAGCGAGACCGCCTCCTGATTCGATTACCGCACCTTGGCGGCAATTGTAACGTCCTTATTCTTAGGGGGATAACAAACTTCGTCAGTACACGCCTGATACCGCACAACTGCCCGTATCCTGACCACATCGCCTCGAAAACTAGCCGGAACCGTCACCGTAAAAGGTATCGAAACACGCCCCTCGTAAACATTGATCACGTTTTCCGAAAACTGGAATTTCCGGTTTCTACCACGCGGGTAGCTGATCCCGCCGGTGCGGACGCCCTGCCCGCTGATGCGGACCACGGTAGCTATCGCATATTCACTATTAGGGCGGCTCGAATTGACGTGAAGCCCCCCGGGAATGTTCAAAACGATCGAACCCTTTGCGGTAGAGCCGCGGGACACGGTTCCATTTCCCAACGAGCCGCTGACCGTTTGGGCGTTAACCGATAAAACTCCGGCTGCAAAAACCGTGATGATTGCGAACAAACATCCTGCAAATAAAATTCTTTTCATAAATTATCGTCCGCTCTGATTGATGCTTAAATGCGGTATGCGGATGTTTATTTTAGGGTAAAACTGTCCAGCAGCTCATCTATTTTACGTGAATAATCCTCTTTATGTGCAGGAAGGACGGTGACCGTCAACTCGTAGATCGTTCCATTCCCTGCGATGATCTTGTGAATAGCGCCGAGAGTGGTTTCACCTGCGATCCGTTCCGTTTCGATAACACAGCTTTTGGCTCCGTTCAATATTCCAATATCTTCTGAAACGACGCTAACCGAATCGATCTTTGCCCGCTCACAGATTTCGTCAAAATTTGCATCATCAAACGTCCGAATTTCGGCGGATGCTTGCCGTAAACCGTCTGCCTGATCTCTACCATATTCTTTTGAATATGCGGCAAAAACAAGCTTCTCATCGTGATCGACTGGGCAAATAAAGCCTTCGGGTTTCACTATCGAAAACTCCGGCGTTTCGATGGTCTCGCGTTCATACGCACGGGCCGCACTCTTCTTGATCTTCGTCGAAGCGTAGACCATCAGAGCAACGAGTATTAGTCCCGGAATTAGTATTTCCATAAATGCTCAGTAATAGTTACGCCTTACGCGTGATGGCCGGCAAGGCCGTCACTCCCAAAGCCGTGACTCTTACCTATTTCCACCATATTCGGCTCGTGTTTAGCCGCAAGTTGGCCGCAAGCGGCATAAATATCCCGGCCGCGCGGTTGGCGAACATACGCCGAAACGCCCGCACGTTCTAATATCGACTTGAACCTCAATACCTGTTCCGGCTCGGATGGATGATAATCCAATTGCGCCGCCGAATTGTGCGGAATCAGGTTTATTTTTACCCTTCGCAGTCCGTATCTGTCGATCAAGGTAGCCAACTGAAAGGCCTGTTCGTCCGAATCATTGACGCCGCCAAGCAGGACGTATTCAAATGTGAAGCGCTCTCCCCTTTTCAAAGACCCCTCAAATACACGCGCCGCCTTCATCACCTCATTTATATCCCAACGCTTATTGATCGGCATCAGCTTGTTTCGCAATTCGTCGTCCGGAGCCGACAGCGATATCGCTAGATGTGGACGATTCTCTATCTGTGCTATCTCGTAAATTTTTGGCACGATTCCCGCCGTCGAAACCGTTACGCGGTTCGGCACTATAAATAGGCCTTCTTCGCTCGAAATTATTCCTAACGCCTTCAATAAGTTCTCGAAATTTAGAAACGGTTCGCCCGCTCCCATTCCGACGAGATTCGTGCCGTGCGGCGTAGCGTTGCCGACGCCGTAAACGTCATTGAGAACAATTATTATCTGCTCGACGATCTCGCCGGCGGTCAGATTTCGCAGAAGCCCAAGCTTTGCCGTCAAGCAAAAATTGCATTTCAGCGGGCAGCCGGATTGTGATGAAAAACATATCGTATCCCGCCCTTCGGACGGGATAAAAACCGTTTCGACCGGGAAACCGTCCTTTGTGTTCATCAAATAGCGGCGTGTTCCGTCTGCGGAAACATATCGAGATTCGACCTCAAGCGACAAAGCGGTTGCAAGTCCGTTCAATTTCTCGCGAAACGCCTTCGGCAGATCGGTCATCGAGTCAAAATCGCGCAAACGCCTTTCGTGCAAGCCTTTGAAAAGCTGCTTTGCACGATATTTCGGCTCGCCGGCTTGCTCGACAAATGCGATCAGTTCGTCGAGGTCTAGCCCGGTAAGATGTACAGTTTCGGTCATCACTCCTATTTTAGCGTAGTTCTCGATAAATCCGCACCGGTGGGATTCGAGCGGCGTTTGTTACAATCTGTTTCAATTCAATGACGGCTATATTCGCTAAAAACCAAAGAATAATAACGAGTGGTATTTTGCTTGCCGTAGTAGTTGGCATCGCAAGCTGCGGCTGGATCAAAGACCGTTGGAATACGCCGCAACGCAGCGACGATAACAACATAACAGGTCAACCGGAGACCGCTCCACCTATCATATCGGCCAGCGTACACCTCGCTTTCGGCAATCCGTCAAATGCAACGATGGACGCAGGGAATGATGAGAATTACCTCGTTGTTGGCGATGGCTCGGCGTTCTCCTATAACAACTCGCGCGGAACGATCAATTGGATATCGTGGAAAACGACGCGCGACGATCTCGGCGATTCGCGTCAAAGGCCGGATTTTCGTCCAGACCCGCGTCTTCCTACAAACTATCAACGCATCGGCTACTACGACTATTCGGGCAGCGGTTACGACCGCGGACACATGGTGCCGAGCGCCGACCGGTTTGCGAACGCAAAGCTGAACGAAGAGACGTTCATGATGACGAACATCGTGCCGCAGACAGGATCCCTGAATCAGTTTCCTTGGGAAAAACTCGAGTCTTACGCCCGTTCGCAAGCACGACGGGGTTTTGATGTTTACACTATCGCCGGAGTCTATGGCGATCAAGGAACCTTAAAACGGAAAGTCGTCGTTCCCACTAACTGCTGGAAGATAATCGCATTACTGCCTAGGGGCCGCGCAATTGACGATATCGATCAGCGTACGCGGATAATTGCTGTTGACATGCCGAACAAGCAGGGAATCGAGAACGACGCCTGGGAGAAATACAAGACGACGATCCGCGCTATCGAAAAACGCACAGGCTACGATTTTTTTGCGACGATGCCGCGAGATTTGCAGAACACAATAGAAAAACGGATGGAGATGCGCAACACGAAGCAGTGAAACTTTGACGGAATATCGACGTAAAAGACCGCATGAAAAACCTGATCCTTATCGCCGTAATTTTCGCCGCCACTGCATTCAGTGCGTCGGCCCAAACCGCAAAAGAAGCAAATCCCGCTGACGTTGCATCGCTTGATGCGATAATGAAATCAGTTTACGACGTTATTTCCGGCGATGCCGGAAAGCCCCGTGACTGGGACCGTTTTCGGTCATTGTTTTACAAGGACGCCCGGCTTATCCCAAGCGGGAAGAACGCTCAAACCGGTGTTGTCAGCGCCCGTTCGCTGTCAGCGGAAGACTATGTCACGCGAGCGTCGGCAAATATGGCGAAAGAAGGTTTTTTCGAGCGAGAGCTTGCCCGCCGCATTGATCAATACGGCAATATCGCGCATGTATTTTCCACTTATGAATCGCTTCACAGCCTATCGGATAAAATGCCGTTCGCCCGCGGCATTAACAGCTTTCAACTGCTGAACGACGGAAAACGCTGGTGGGTCGTAACGATCTATTGGCAAGCCGAAGCGCCGGATAACCCAATCCCGAAACAATATCTCAAATCGAATCGTTAACATCCGAAATCAAAGGCCATCCAAAAACCCAAGTATATGGCCGAATATATTTTGAAACGAGAGCTAACGCTCGATCTGCCGCGTGCGGAGGTTTTCGATTTTTTTGCGGATGCCGGAAATCTGGAACGGGTAACGCCGCCGGAGTTGAACTTTCATATCATCACCCCGCAGCCGATTGATATCCGGAAAGGTGCGTTGATCGATTATAAGCTCCACATGCGCGGTCTACCGGTAACATGGCGAACGGAAATTTCTGTCTGGAACCCGCCGTTTGAGTTTGTCGATCAGCAGCTAAAAGGCCCGTATAAACAATGGATCCATCATCATACCTTCGCCGAATTGGAAAGTGATAAAACCTTGATCGAAGACGAGGTGCGTTATAGACTGCCGCTTGAGCCGCTGGGAGATATTGCTCATTTCCTTGTCCGCCGGGAACTTGATTACATTTTTGATTACAGGCAGAAAACTGTTACTCAATTGTTGCAGAAACCGCACGTTAGTAAGGGCGATACAGATTGATAGTTTCGCCCTCGCTCACGCGCTGGCTTCTGCATCAGAAATCGCCGCAGAAGGCGAGGTCCGCCCGTCCCGTTATTACCATCTCGTCATCGTCCCGCCACAAAACTTCAGTTGCGCCGCCTTCGCTGTGAACGGAGACTTTGCGGTCGGTTCTGCCGGTAAACGCCGACAGAACGGCGGAACCTGCTGAGCATGTACCCGACGAAGACGTTTCGCCCGCCGCACGCTCCCAAATCATGATCTCAATATTCGTGCGGTCGAGAATTCTTACAAAAACGATGTTCGCCTTTTCGGGAAAAACATCGTGAATTTCCAGCTTTTTGCCATACGCGCGCCATCCGGAATCGAATTCATCGACAAAAACACACGCGACTGGATTGCCGACGTTTACGCATGAGATCAGGAATTCTCTTCCAGCCGCAGTGACGCTGAAATCGATTACTGAATCTCCGCCTTCCGGCGTTGTGACCGGCACTTCGCTGCT
>JAYSON010000091.1:0-19498 GCA_043722725.1 Chloracidobacterium sp. | reverse complement strand
CCCTTTAACTTCAGACGTATCCACGGTGCCGTTCGCCTGGGCGGTGATCTTGCCGTAATCTATTGCCTTGCTCTTTAGATCTTTCGTGACGTTGCGATTGGTTTGTTGTGCCTGAAGGATCGCGGCCGCCCGGATCGCACGCAGATCGGTTGTGATCTCATCAGCGAGCATCTCCTTTAGCCCGAGTCCGAAAAGATGCGGCGCATCTCGGCTTTCGGGCCTTGTAACGACGTCACCGCCAAATCCCGCCGAGCCGCGCGGCCTACCGTGGCAAGTCGCGCAGCTGTCAGCCAAACCTGCTCCGATTTTTAGCGATGTTTCAATATTCCCGCCTAATATAAGATCGTCGGCTATCGGCCCCATGCCTTGAGTTCGGAGGAACTTTCTTTGAAAAAGCTGTCGGCCCCTTCGGATCGAACGAAACGGGTCGCGTTTGATAATAAAAGTCGACGAATCCGGCGTCATTATATCGCCGCGTCCCGCACCTGCCTGCTGGCTCAGTGATTTTGCGATGCCCGCATTTATTGTATTAGGATTTTTTGTTCGATCGATCAATTGTGCAAAGCTAACGGCTCCGTACCAGCACGCGATGGCGCCGAAGAAAACCGCCAACATTGAAAGCTTAATCCGTCGTATTCGTTTCGAACTCGTTGAAGATTTGGTTATCCTTCCAATCGCATTATTCATATTTGTCCTCCAGAATGTGCTAGACCTAGCTCTAAAAAATGTTTTTGATTCGAATGGTGAAATACAATCGTTGATGGTACAAAATAGTTTTTTTTGCGGGAAAAGTCTTTAGAAAACTCTTAGAAAGTTCCTAGAAAGTTGTTAGGCGGTGTATGTCGTTGGATACAAACAATTTCGAGTTCGCTGATCTTTCTTTAAACACCGGGTAACAGTTTCTGTATCGGGGCGGAAACCGATTGCGATCACGCCTAAAGCCTTCCATCCTCTTTTCGTTCTTGTCAAAAACGACGGCTGGATTATTGAAAAAGCCACTTTAATGAGATCGATCTGGGCGGGCAGATTCTTTCTTAACGAGTTAACGTGGATACCTGCCTATTCTGCCTTTACCAATTTGCAGTACCGCAATTCTGCAAGATATTGACCGCTGAAAATTCCTTTTACAGTAACGTATTGCTCCCCTTTGAGCGCGGAAAAGGCACCGGCGTCTTCCGGTCCAGACCAGCATTTAATAGACTTTAGCTGGCCCTCGATCGTCGCGGTTTTTTCGCCGAGCGGGGCGAGCCCGCCATCCGAAGGGTTGTTAATTGTGGGCGGAAATTTAATGTAGCCCCGAATCATAATTTCCTTGTCGTTGTATTTACTTACGCTTTCTTTCGATTTTTCATGCTGTTTTGCAAGTTCAAATGCGTTAAGAACTTCGCCGTTGGACGCGGGAGCAGCGGGTGTCGCCTTAGGTCGGTCGGCAACTCCGAGATCAGCAAAACCTATGTTCAAATCGGCAAAATCGACGTTCGAATTGAAAGACAATGACGTAACAAAATTCTCGATATCCGAAAGAGAGATTGGCGATTTGTCTGTGCTCGGCATCACCGCAAGTGAGCGGTTATCGTTTGTCATCTGAAAGGTTGGTTCAGAAATGTCGCACACGCGATAGATTCCTATCTCCTTTCCGGCTTTGTCCTTAACTATTCCTTTCTTAACCTCATAATCGCACGGCAGGCGGTCCATCATCTGCACAGCTGTGACTTTATCGGCAAGATTGCTGAGCAAATATGTAAGCGCTGCTTTTTTACCGCCCTCGGTTGAAGAATATTGGGCGGTAAATGCCTCAGTGGTGCTCAAAAGGCTTCCGCTCGAGTTGTTAAGTCTGTCCTTCTTGAATCTACCCGCGATCTCAGGCACGTCCTCCACCGATGGATTGGGATTCATATTCCGATAACCAATGAACCCCAAAATCGCACCGACAATTATGCCAACGATCAGTAATCCTCCGCAGCCAACAAAAATACCGGTAGATTTTTTCATCTTAATTTCCTAACAGTTATAGAAAGACGTCGGGTGTTCTGGTTCCCGCAAAATCGGTCATCCGTCATCCTTACCTTTTGGAGTGCGGATGACAACCGGAGAAGAACCCCGTCGCTGCTGTTCGCGGTTCTGACACGCGGTTTCGTTACTGAAGAGAGGACCGGGCAGTCCGCTTGGCAATCGTGACGGAATCAACCTTCGCAAGTTTTCGGGTGTCGCCCGCTTGTCTCGCAGTCCATAACGAACAAAGGCAACCAACCAACGAAATTCGTCTTCGATCAGATGAGTTGGCGATTGCAAAAACGGTTCAGTACAATCCCAAAAACTTCGGTCGCTGCAGTGCTTTTTGAACATCGAGTATTACACCCGCTTTTATCAGGGGATTGTGCGAGGGTGCAATGATCTCTACCATCGAAATATTGGTTTCAAGTAGGCTAACTACCCATCCGTTCAGCGTCTGCTGCTCCGAAAAGAGGCGTCTGTCCATCGCAGATTGCGAAGTGGTCCGACATAAGTGCTCGATTCGCTGAAGAGCTCCCCTGATATGATCCAACTCACGCCTCGCTTCACTTATCTGCTTGTAAAGTATTTCGTGTGACATCTGGTTTCCTCCAACCAATTCAGCATGCGTGACGGCTTAAATCTAATACCTCGCGACTCTTGCCGAGTCTCCGCTTAATAGGACGAAAAGTTTCGGAGTAATGTCGGTGTCCAAAACTGTCACGTCCTCCATCCAAAGCTGTGCCTCTGTATCTAACAACTCTTCAGGCCGGTCACGCCTTGCTACGTAAAGGTGAGCGGCCAATAGCTTTTTTTGGTCCTTTTCCAATTCCTGCAACCTACTAAAACCCCATTTTTGGTCGATAAATCCAGTTTGATGTTTACGATAACCATCTATAAAAATCTTTTTCGATTGGAAGGGAAACGAAGCCCTAATGATTTTCAGTTTTGCTAACTGACCAAAAACATATGCGAAGTTACAAGTATAGTTTAGACCCTGAAAGTCAGCTATGCCCAACGAAGGCAGGTCCAAGTAAACATTGGAGAACATCAATCCACTCCCGACAATCCTTCCGGAACGGGTCTTATTGTCTCTTGGATTACTGGCTCCTGGATATACAGCCGATCTAAGTTCAAAATACTCCCAGTTGCATGACATACTATTTCCTTTATATTCCTATCTTTCTTGAACACCGAGACCGCCATTTTATGTTGAAATACAGGACGATCATTGCAGTCCTTGATGACCACTCGTTTAGAACTTTTATGGACAGGCCGAACACCAGATCATCTTCAAACCGCGCCGCACTCGATCCGTACGTGCCACCTCCCGCGTAGTCCTGATTGACCGAGACATAATAAAGATGACAGTACGGATGATCGTCGGCCGTATTCTTTGCGTAGATGTAACCGCGCATGAAGCGGTATTGCGGCAAGCCGATGCTGTCTTTGTAGATCTGCCAATTGCTCTGAAAACCCGATTTGTGGATTGTCAGCGAGGCAGTATTGCCCAGTCGCTCTTTCAGTTTTTGCAGGATCATCTTTTCGTTCGCGGGACTGCGGACGGAAAAAGTTTGAGCCGAGGGTTTGTAAATCGGCAGCTTTTTTGCCGCGGATGCGGCTAAGGCATCAAGTGCAGCGTGGAGTTTTGCGCGGTGCGGCCCTGTTTGGAGCGCGCCCTCCACCCCTTTTAGATAATTTTCACGCTCACGTTTTGAAACGGCGAACAAGGTGAAGTTCTTATAAGTATTTTCCGGCCAATACGGCCACTCGGAGCTGTATTTGTCTATTGCAACACGCATTTTCTCTATCTTTTCCAACTCATAGACAAGTCCGGGATGGTCTTGCTCCACTTTCGAAACAGCGTTCTTTGGCACTTGATCCGTTCCAACAGTTCCGGGGTACGAATTGCCCTCTTTCACAACCGGTTTATCAGGCTTGCGAACCTTTGCTTTCTCTGGAAAAGAAATTGTCATCCCGCCGATTTTGATTTGGCAAAGACCAGAGGCGCTCGTTGTTAGAACTATTGCCAACGTGAAGATTAAGATCGCTCCGCTTTTTAGGTAAGCTTTTAATTTGTTCATGTAGTCCTCCATTTACCTCTAAAAAATCTGATACTTATTAGCTAAGTCCCGTTCAGCAAATGCGGCCGCAACTGTGGGAACTCCGTCTGAAGTTTATCCACGCCATCATCCACCAGCTGTACGTCGTTGTAGAGTTTCGTGATCGTCATGAATGCAGTGCCCCAAAGGGCTGACAGATTTCTCTTTCGATAATTCGCCGGATGGATCAGACCATCGACCGCGATCAAACCGTGCGGACCTCTGTAGGGCAAGTTGAAACCGGGTGGGGCCTCAAGCCGATTGCTGCCGCCTAATGAACCTTCAACGTCGACACCAACGAAGTCGCTTTCAAATTGAACCTGATACTTCCGGATCGATTCCTTAATACCGTTATTCGGATTCCCATCCACATTCGGTATCGGAATGTTTGCCCACCGTCCCGCCTGACCAGGCAAATGATTGCGGCTAAGAAACGCGAACACGGCTTGAATTAGCATCACGTCCCCCGCCTGATTCGCCCCGCCTTTACCGACAGTCGCGGTCAAATTGAAGCCAAGGTGGCCGATTCCGCCAACAAATATAATGTCCAGTTTTGCCATTCTGTTTTTTCCGTAAAAAATTTGATTCGTTCCGTTGATCTTTATCTATTCAGCGGTCCGATCTCGCTTAGTTCTAAACTGTGAAGTAGTCTTCGAATAGAGTCGGGTCCTTTAAGTTAAAGGTTAAATTAGCCTCCCGCTTTTTAATAAGTGTGCTCATCGCCTGATTTATTTGGAAAACCTTATTGTGGATGGCATGACCATTTACGAAACTCTTGAGCGTTAGATTCGTCTCAAGAAGACTGACTACCCATCCGTCCAAAGCCCAAAGGTCGGTCTCAAATGCCGCTACGAGCGGCGACGAACTGTTGCCATAAACTAACGGTCTTTCGCGGCTTCCTTCCCGGCAAGTCCGCTCCATTCGATTGAGCGCGAACTGAATGTGTACGACCTCGTTTTGGGCCTCTCGTACCTGTTCCGAGAGCATCTTGAAGATGACTGCGAGGATTCGGCTTTTCGACTTCAGCGACACACCGAATTCCCTTACGAGAGTATCCAACGAGACAAAAGCTCCTTCTTTTAACGCCAAACGATTGGCTTCTTTTGCTGTTATGCGTGCGCCCACTTATACCCCTCCTAAAATGATTGCTTCCACATTGTCTTTTGGACTACAATCAAAATTGCCTACATATTTAGATCTACGTCTTTACGCTAAGTCTTTTTCGGCAGAAAGTACTGAGGAAACGCTGAAGTATTTCCTAGTAAATTCCTAGGGAGCGTATGTTATTGAAAACGCATAACTTCGAGTTCGGCGAGTTTGTTCTCGATCCTCGTGAAAAAGTGCTTTTTCGAAACGGCACGCCCGTCCCGGTCGCTCCTAAGATCCTGCACTTGCTCCTTGTCCTTGTCGAACATCACGGCCATATAGTCGAGAAAGATAAATTGATGGAAGAAGTCTGGGCGGACAGCTTTGTCGAGGAAGGCAATCTTACGTACAGCGTTCGTCAATTGCGCAAACTTCTCGGCGACGATATTCAAAAACCGCGCTTTATTGAAACAGTTCCACGGCGCGGATATCGATTTATTGCTCCTGTTTCCGTCGAAAAGACTGGTAGATCCTGGTTAGAAAGTATTCCGACGATCCACCAATCTACAGACGGCACTTCCGGAAGGTACTTCTCCCGACCAGTCTTCTATTCCACCGGTTTTATCATTCTCGCGTCCATCGTTCTCACGGTCGGACTCGTTGCGTTTCGAGGTTGGAAATTGTTTGGGAACGGTCCCCAAAACGATATCGATCCGCAATTTAGAAACCTAATGTTCGAACAGGTCGCGAAATTTGATAATTACAGTTCCGCTTCGATCTCACCCGACGGAAAGTTTGCGGCGTATATAAACAGTGTGAGTGGCCGGCAAAGCCTTTGGCTCCGACAACTTGGGACCGGCCAAAGCAACCAGATCGTACCGGCCGAGGACGGCGTGAGGATTTTATTGATAGAGTTTTCCGACGACGGCGAATATATTTACTTTTCACGACGATCCGAGAATCGTCCTCCACATGTCGACAGAGTTCCAATTTTTGGAGGCGTAATTCAAGCGAATATCGTCACTGGCCTTGAAACGGAATTCAGTATTTCACCCGATCAGAGTTTAGTTTCGTTCCATCGAAGTCACGACGGTAAAACCACGCTGTTCGCCGCGAAAACCGGTCTGACGGATTCACGGGCGCTGTTCGAAACCGCACACTCCATAACTGGGAATTCCTTTTCCCCGGATGGACGAATGATCGCCTTTGCGTCAGGAGATGTTGGGCAGGGTAAAACGTCATTCGGAGTTTACACAATCAACGTGGACGGCGGGCCTGCGGGCGAGGCCTCAAAGGAAAGATGGAACTATGTCCGGGATGTAGTCTGGCTGTCGGATGGCAAGGGCATACTTGTAACCGCGCAAACCTCAAACAACTCGCCGCGAAAGATTTGGAAGATCAAGCTGTCAGATGGTTTGGTAACGAAAGTCACGGAAACGCAGGAGAATTTAAGCTACATATCTGTAACAAAGGATCAAAGACACATTCTTATTTCGGAAAACTCGCTCTCCTCGAATTTGTATGTAGCACCGACCAATGACCCAGCTTCAGTGAAGACGCTCACGACCGCCTACCTCGGCGTATTTTGGACGCCTGACGGCGATATTGTCTACAGCTCGTCAAATGGTAATGAGGACATTTGGCGGATATCACCGGACGGTTCGAATCAAAGGCAGCTGACCACAAGCACTTCGATGGATTTTAAGCCAATCGTCTCATCCGACGGAAAATATATCGTTTATTTGTCGGACAGGGCGGGTAAATTAAATCTTTGGCGAATGAATTCCGACGGCACTAGCCAATTGCAATTGACGAACGGAAACGGTGAACAAAACCCGTTTATAACCCCAGACGGAACAAACGTAATATTTAGCTCGGTCGAAAATGGTAAATTATTTAGCGTTCCAATTGGTGGTGGCGAAGCTTCAGAAGTTCAGGTGGACGGCGTTGACAACCTCACCATATCGCCGGACGGAGCTTTTTTCGCGCATTTCGCTGGAAGAGAGGCAGACAAGAAAATTGTCCTCCGTTCTTCCCAGGGTTCAGTAGAGCCTCGCGAAATTGCAATACCCACAGGGTACTTCGCCGGTCATGAGTTGGTCTGGTCGCACGATGGACGGTCGGTGAATTACGCCGCTCAGAAAAATAGATTGTTCAGCAATATATGGAGTCAGCCAATCGACGGATCACCTCCAACACAATTGACGAATTTCAGTTCGGGAGCAATTTTTTACTTTGATTTTTCACTTGATGGATCGAAGCTCGCACTTATACGGGGCTCGTGGAGCTACGATATCGTATTGGCGACCGTGCCGCTAAGGGAATAAGCCCGGTATAGAATCCTAAAATTACGTCGCGATCCTAATAGTTTTAAACCGGGCCACTCTACTTTCTGCCCTTAAAACTATCGAACAATTCCGTGTGACGGCTCGTAAGAGGGAGCAAGCGACCGTTGATAAATAGATATTTAACATTCGTTCGCGGCTCTAAGATATCTCCGTCCGTGACAACAACATTCGCCATTTTACCAACTTCGATTGAGCCAAGCCGATCAGCAATGCCGAGTATCTGTGCGGGGTAAAGCGTTACCGCCTTCAGAGCTTCGTCTTTCGGCAACCCAAACGCTCCCGCCAACCCGGCGTGATACGGGAGATCGCGAACCTCGGCTCCGCCGTCGCCGGTTCCGATCGCAAACTTAACACCGGCCTGCTGCAGTTTTGCGGGCGATTCGAACAAAAAATCGTACGCATCATCATCGCGAACGGGAAGGCTGTAAATATTCGTATAAATTACAGCGATATTATTTTTCTTGAGGTCCTCGGCGACTTTCCACGCCTCCTGCCCGCCTACAACTATGCCTTTTACCTTCATTTCGACGACAAACTTCACGACACCCCGAATGTCGCGCTCGCGTTCAGCCGTAAAAGCTATCGGTTTCTCGCCGCGAATATACGGAATCATCGCTTCCAATTTCACATCTGTTGCCGGATACGGAAGCGTCTTGTCGGTCGCATATGCATCCTTCGAACGGGCATAATTTTCGACGCTCTTGAAAATCTTTTTCAGATCTTCGAGCTGAACGTCCCGGCGTTTGAGTGCTTCGCTGAAATCTACCGTTTGCGGCCCCGCTCCCGGGTTGAAACCGCCAAATGTTGCGATTCGCGGAAAATTGATTACCAGACCCGCAGTCGAGACGACAGCCATTTCGTCCTGAGTCGAACCGTTCAGGTTGATCACGGCCGCCTGCCCCGAAATAAGCCCGCCGCTCGGCGCCGAAAGCACCGTAGTGATTCCATTTACACGTGTAACGTTCACGTGCGACGAATGTGGATTGATCGCTTTGATGGCCTTTGCATTTGCATTCATAGTGCCGATCTCAGCGACGTCGACAGTTGCATTGGCAGCAAGCGGAATTTCGGCTAGGCCTAGAGAGGTTCCTGCGTCAATCATTCCCGGATAGACCGAAAGACCCTTTCCTTCAATTTTCTCGGCACCGGAAGGAACTGATATTACGGCTCCCACGGCAGTGATCTTTCCATTTTGGATGACGACCGTTCCGTTCTCGATAACCGCCCCCGAAACGGTCACAATTCGAGCGTTCACAATTGCAAATGTTCCGGCGCGACCGGTTTTGTTCTGCTGCGACCCGTCACTCTGTGCGACAATACCGAATGTCAGAAGCAGAATTGAGACGCAGAGACGCAGCGATGCAGAGACAAACACCTTTGTTACTAAAAAAGCCGTATAACTGTTCATAGAATTATTAACCGGAAAGGATACCTCAATTTGCCTGATCCCATCTTCACGCCTCCGCGTCTCCGCGTTGAAAATTCCTCGTCCCATTATCGATTCCCCCCGTCGCCAAATTCGGCTTCGTCCCTTTCGCCTCTGCGTTTTTCGCTCGGGACGCGCGGCGGCGTTCCACCACTGCCCGGAGCCTTGTTAACGTCAAGCTTCTCCAGAGCTTCGCGTTCCTTCTGCATATCAGCACGCATCTGGATGTCTTTAGCTCGGTCGAAGTACACATCGCCTTCGATCATTGTCATCTCAACCCGCGAGTAGACGCTAAAAGGATGGGCGTTCCAGATAGCGATATCGGCGTCTTTTCCGACCTCTATCGAACCGGTCCGTTTATCGATGCCAAGCTGTTTCGCCGGATTCAGCGTGATCATTTTCAACGCATCCTCTTCCGGGACACCACCGTATTTCATTACCTTTGCGGCATCGAGATTAAGCCGTCGCATACGCTCGTCCGAATCCGAGTTTATCGACACATTCACGCCGTTTTTCCAAAGAATGTAGGCGTTATAGGGAATAGCATCGTAAGCTTCAAGCTTGTAGCTCCAACTATCCGTAAAAATGGACACGCCCGTTCCGCGTTTGGCGATCTCGGGTGCGATCTTATAAGCTTCGAGGCCGTGCTGTAGTGTTGCCACACGAAAGCCGAATTCGTCGGCGAGCAGAAGTAGATTCAGATGCTCGTCCGACCTGTAACCGTGTGCGTGGACAAGCCGCTTTCCTTCCAGTATCTCGACAATCGGTTCAAGCTCTATGTCGCGCCTCGGCGAAACTTTTGTCTTCTTCGCACGAAAATCATCCCAAGCCTGCTTATAGTCTCTCGCCCGCAGGAATGCATCACGAATTACCTCAATAGTTCCCATCCGAGTTCGCGGGTAACGCGGTGTGGTTCCCGGCGACGGAGAAAAGGTCGAACGCTTCGGGTTTTCGCCCATTGCAAACTTGATCCCCGGCGGAGCGTCGGCAACGAGATATTCCTCGACCGCCCTTCCCCATTTGAATTTGACCGTCGAGCTTTGCCCGCCGATCGCATTCGCCGAGCCGTGAAGCAGATTCGCCGCAGTTACACCGCCAGCTAATGCACGATAAATAGCAATATCGGTGGGGTTCAGAACGTCCCGTATTCTCGTCATCGAAGTAACGGACAACGAGCCTTCGTTGATCGCGTCCATCATTGTATGCGAATGACAATCAATGATTCCGGGCGTTACGTACTTACCGGCTCCATCAATTACCCTCGCATTCGTGGAGGCACTCAGATTTTTACCTATGCGGACGATCTTCCCGTTCTGAATCAGTATGTCCGAATTCGCCAATGTCCCGCGAACGGCTGTTAGAACGGTTGCGTTCTTAATAAGAACTTCATTCTTATCCTGAGCCGCAATAAGGCTCGGCAAGACAAGGCCAATTGAAACTAACGCCGCGAAAATAAATACTTTTCTCATTTTTTTCCTCATTAGACTGGACCGCGAGCTTCTCTCTTGCCTACTTTTAGCGCATGCACTCGAAAGCTGGACGCTTTCGCTCCAGTCGTGTTTACGGGTTCCTTGTACCGGAAAAAGGTACTGTTCCTTGCGGAGAATCTATGGTTCCACTAATTTGATTGCCCGAAACGGTGCCCTTCACGATGATCTCGATCGTGCTTCCGCCGAACTCGACTGTCCCGGAAAATATGAATCCGTCAACCGCAATTTTTCCGTCTTTGATAGGAGTAGTGCCAAGCTGCGTTTGCATCGATCCGGTAAGTACAGCTCCCTGCTGCGTCAATGCCATCGTGCCGGTCAGCGTCTGTCCCGGAACGTCTATCGTAACGCTGTAATTGCCCGCAACCGCCATAACGGCCGGCGTGGCTCCCGCCGGTGTTCCCGGTGCACCCGGTGTCGCAACCTGCTTCGGCAGTTCCTTCTGCTCAAATGGCTTGCCGTCCACGAGGACATGTGTGATCCGTTTTTCTTTGCCGAATAGATCGCCTTTGACCACGGTCAAGTTAGCGATCTTGCCTTCTTCGAGCGAGCCAAGCCGGTCATCGACACCAAGGATTTCAGCCGAACTCAGCGTTATCGCCCGGATAGCGGCATCTTTGTCCAAGCCGCCTTCCACGGCCTTCCCCGCATTTGTTACAAAATCACCGATACTTGTCATTCCACCGGATTGAAACGCGAACTTTACACCTGCTTGTGCGAGTTTTGCCGAGCCTTTCGGCGTTTCCGCACGGAACCTTAACAGATCCATCGTTTCGGGGTCGGCTTCGGGCGAAGCAGTCGCCGTTCGCTTCGGAAAATTAAGTGACAGCAGAACCGGGACATTCTGGGCTCTCAATCTGTCGACAACCTTCCATGCTTCCTGTCCGCCCGCAATGATCGTTTTCAAATTGAATTCCTTTGCCAAATCCAGTGCCCGAACGATCTCGATCTCGCGATTTGCATTGAACACTACCGGCATTTGGCGATTTAAAATCGGGATTAGTGCTTCAAGCGACCTATCCGCATCGGGCCTCTTCATTCCTTTCGGATTTGTGGCATACATCTTCTGAATTTCCTGAAGCCGTTGAGCATCCAGCAGCATCTGTCTCAACGCAGAAAATGTGCCAAGCAGCGAGCCGGGATACTGGCCGGGAATGGTCGAAAATGATATATGCTCGGCAATCGGAGCTTTGACGATTATCGTTGATGTCGAATCGCCGGCGAGATTGATGAGTGCCGACTGGCCGTTGAAAATACCTGTTCGCACCACCGTCAGAACCGTTGTGAAGCCCGCGTTGCGATTCGTTTCGAATTGAGCGTCGCCGCCGCGAAGGTCTTCGATTGCGGTGACCTCAGGACGCAGACCGACTGGATAATTCGAACTTGATGGCGATACTGCGACCGTCGCTGCTGCTGCTGGTCCGCCTCCTTGTCCCGGGCCCCCTGGCGGCCTGGGCGCAGTCTGCGCCTGAACGCCGAGGCTTGTCAGGGCATCGAAAAAGCCCGGATAAACCGTCAATCCAGTACCATCTAGTACCTGTGCATCGGCGGGTGATTTCGCATTCGCACCTACAGCCTCGATAAGCCCGTCGCGAATCACAATAGTCCCTTTTTCGATCGTCGCACCCGAAACAGTGACGATGCGGGCATTGGCAATTGAATAGGATTGAGCGAACCCGGAAAGACTAAAAACCGAACCAATCGCCACGAGAGCGATCAAGAATAGCTTTAATTTCATAACGAAGTTTGCGGAAAGTTAAAGTCGGAACTGCTTTGAAAGAGTAATTACGGAGAGGATAATAGAAAAGTTTCAGAATGCAAAACGCGGTAGTGTCTTAAATGTGTGTTGTTATGAAAAATAGTAAGATTGCACAATTTGGTTTGGTGTTTCTGGAAACGCTATTCCTCGTTCAATCCAATATACTACTTTGGATTCTTATTCGGATTGCGCTCCGATACCTTTAATTTCCCGCGAGAACGCCTTGTTGATCGTTTTGAAGGCTGGGTAATCGGAACATCTCTTACGACCCTTTCTTTCTTAACAGGTTCGGCGGAACGCGGATAGTACCACGTCAAAGCGGCAATAATTAGACTTAATATGAATGGGAAGTTCACGCCTTCCGTAAAAAACTTTGTAAGTCCAGCAGCTGCCGGAATCTCTTTTTCAATTATTTTACGAAGATCATCGCCAGAAGTTTTTTCTTTCTGGGCTTTTTCGATAATAGGAAGTAGGTTCTTTATGTCGTCCGGCGATAATTTGCCCGAATTTATGAGATCAGAAATCGTATTAAATACGTGGTATGTGCCATCTGGAATATTAATTGAGTAACCGCAAATTGGACACACATACATGCAATTTTCATAGGTGAATGGCACGCCCGGCGGAACCTCGATTATACTCTCAAATGTGCTTTCGCATTGCGGGCAATATAGGGGCAATTTTGGCATTGCGCGATTTTATGTGATAGCTAAAAATATGCAAAAGCGGTCAAGCAAAGACGAAAACCAATTAGCCAAGTCAATGGTTGACGAGATTATTCAGGAAACTGAAGACGGATGGTGCACTACTCTTCAGAAAAAGAATCCGGCGGCGGTCGCACTCGGTCGTTTAGGCGGCCTTAAAGGCGGCAAGGCTAGGGCAGCCAAATTGACGCCCGAAGAACGATCACAGATTGCCAAAAAGGCCGCTCAAAGCAGATGGAAACGTTAAGGGAATCCCGTGCTAGAATAGCCTTATGTCTTATCCAGGTGTTACTTATTCTCAAAAAGTCGAAGTTGATGGGACGCGGATCGTCTTAGGCATTACCCCTTTTTACGAAACACCCGATTTATCCCAAAGTGCTATCGGTTACGGTATCGCCACTGCTGATGCCGAAGATGGCAAACCGGTCAATGTCAGCGAGATACTGGTGTTGCGGGCCCAAAGTATCGATGAACAAATCAGGTCTGGCGATTAATCTAAGTCGTCATCATAATTATCATACTCTCCCGACTGGCGGCCCATTTCAACGTAACTAATTAGATCGTGATCAAACAAAGGAACCGGCTCGTTGTACAGATCCATTCGGGATAAAATATCCTTTATCAGGTCTTCGCCTGCTGCGAATTCTCTTTTTCGCGATCCAATAGCTGCTTTTTCCGCTCAATGCCCCAGCGATAGCCGCTCAGCTTTCCGTCGCTTGCGATCACTCGGTGACACGGAATAACGACCGCGACACGGTTCTTCGCACACGCTTGTGCCACTGCTCGTACTTTTTTCTTATCGCCGATCTGCTCGGCAATCTCGCTATAAGATCGCGTTTCGCCAAACGGTATTTTTTTGAGAAAATCCCAAACCTGCATCTGAAACGCCGTCGCCTGAAGATCCAATGGCAAAACTAGCCGTTTGTTTTTGCCAGCCAAATAATTAAGTATCGCCTGAACCGACACCCGTAGATTCGATGCGTCCTCCGCGATCTCCGCGTTTGGAAATTCTTTAACCAATCCGTCATAAATTCCCGCGTCATCATCCCCAAAAGTAACCGAGCAAATTCCCCGCTCGGTTCGTGCGACGAGGATCTTTCCCAACTCGCAATCCGCTATCGTATATTCGATCTTCATTCCCTTGCCGCCCTTTTTATATGTCGCTGGGGTCATCCCCAAGTTCTCCGACGCCTTTTCGTATAGCCTGCTACTCGAACCGTAACCCGCATCGTACATTGCGGTTACGACATCGCCGCCGCCGCGTATTCCTTCTTTGAATTTTTCCATCTGCTTTGCCTCCGCATATTTTTTTGGTGAAACACCCATGATTGCCTTGAACGTACGTTGCAGGTGCGACCGGCTTAGTTTTAGTTCCGCACCCAGGTCGTCGAGCGACACCTGCTCGTGTTCGTCAATCAGTTTGCATGCCTGTAAAATGGCCTTCACCTGGGGATCGGTCGCATTCTCCATTTTCGGTCGGCATCTCAGACATGCCCGAAACCCATTCGACTCCGCCGTCCCGCACGACTCATAAAAAGCCACGTTCTCACGCTTCGGGAGCCTCGCCCGGCACGACGGTTTGCAGTAAATTCCCGTCGTTTTCACGCCCAATACGAACGCCCCATCAAACCTCACATCATTCGTTTTTACAGCCTGCCAAAATATCTCTGTGTCCATGTTTCTGAGTTTATCGGCCACGCCAACTAAAATCTATCCGAAAATTGCGGTAGAATTTTTATATGGGAGCAATTGTCTTGTTTGACGGAGTATGCAATTTTTGCAACGGTTCGGTAAATTTTATTATCGAACACGACAAAGCCGGTTATTTCAAATTCTCGCCGCTGCAATCGGAGATCGGTGAAGAACTTACGACAAAACACCGCATTGATAAAACCAAAACCGATTCCGTGATACTGATAGAAGACGAGCACGCCTATACACATTCGGCAGGTGCCTTGCGGATCGCTCGAAAACTTGACGGCATTTGGTCCTGGACATACGCTTTCCGCATCGTGCCGCGCCCGATACGCGATTTTTGTTACAAGACATTCGCCAAATATCGATACCGCCTATTCGGCAGACAAGACGCCTGCATGATGCCGACGCCCGAAATACGGGCGAGATTTTTGTAACTGGAGCGCAAGCATCCATGCTTGCACGGACGCGTAGGTCCAAATTACTTTTGCTTAGAGGGATGCTGATGCTCCACTTGCGGGGAATAAAATTATGAAGGCAATATGGAAAGGGGCCTTACTGGCAGAGAGCGAAGCTACTGTCGTTGTCGAAGGAAATCATTATTTTCCGAAGGATTCGATCAAAACCGAATACTTCCAACCGACCGAAACGCACACGGTCTGTAGTTGGAAGGGCACCGCCAGTTACTACGACTTGGTTGTAAATGGTGACACTAATAAAGATGCGGCCTGGCACTACCCTGAGGCAAAGCCCGATGCAAAGAATATCGAAGGCTACATCGCCTTTTGGAAGGGCGTTATTATCGGGTAACAAAGTCCGCCGCAGATAGACACGGATATGAAATGAGATCGAACCTGTGTTCATCCGTGTTCATCTGTGGCTAGATCCTCCTATGAGTTTTTCACTCGAAACATTAGAATACCAAAAGCTGCTCGAACTTGTCAGCCGCCACGCGCAAACCCCGATGGGCGAAGCACGCTTTGCCGATCTGCGTCCTAAGACCAGCAGAAATGAGCTTGAGACCGATCTCGCCGCGATTTCGGAAACTGTCGTTTTGAACTGCGAAAAGCAGGTATCGTGGTCATTCAGTGGGCTCGAAGACCCAGGCAATGCCGTCGCGATTCTCAAAATTAAGAACGCTACGCTCGAACCGCATCGACTGTTAGAACTTTCACGCGTGTGCAAGCAGGTCATCTTCGCCCGCTCGTCAATACAGCCTGAAAAGGAATCGGCACCAACGCTCTGGCAAATTGTCGAGGCCATTCCACCGACGCTGCTCGCCGCCATCGACCGAATAAACAAAAAGCTTCTGCCGAGTGGCGAGATCGACGATTCGGCATCGCCCGAACTGGCGAGGATACGTCGCGAGATCTTCAGCCAGCGTTCACGGCTGACCAAATCGCTCGAATCTTTGATGCGAAACTCCGGCGACGCCATTCAGGACGACATCGTTACGATCCGCAACGACCGCTTTGTCATTCCCGTAAAGGCCGATTTTCGCGGCAAGGTCGGCGGTGTAGCCCACGGCTTTTCTTCGAGCGGTGCAACCGTTTTCGTCGAGCCGCTGGAAGCGATTGAGGCCAATAACGAGCTGCAAAATCTAAAGGGCAAGGAAGAACGCGAAGTGGCCCGAATATTGTTCGAGTTGACCGAACAGCTTCGCGAACAGCTTCCCGCGGTCGAAACGGCTGTTCAAGCCGTCGCCGAACTCGATTTCGTAAAAGCCAAGGTAGAATTCGCCCGCAAATTCAAAGCGATCGTTCCGCACATCTCCGAAAACGAAACGCTCGAACTGATCGACGCCCGGCATCCGTTATTAGAAGAAAATTTGCGAAGCTCAGAGACGCAGAGACGCGGAGAAAAGGCGGAAACACGACCGGTAGGGAGTGTGTCTTCTTCGAATTCCGAAATAGTCCCCTCGAGCTTCATTCTAACCAACGACCGTTCCGTCATGATCATCTCCGGAGCCAACGCCGGCGGCAAAACCGTCGTGCTAAAAACCGCCGGTTTACTCAGTCTGATGGCCATCTCCGGCCTTCCCGTACCTGCAAAAGAAGCGCGGATTCCCTTTTACCGCTCTGTTCTCGCGGACATCGGCGACCATCAATCGCTATCGGCCAATCTCTCGACCTTTTCATCGCATATGTCAAACATTGCCGGTATGATGAGCGAA
Organism: Chloracidobacterium sp.; assembly: GCA_043722725.1. GTDB lineage: Bacteria > Acidobacteriota > Blastocatellia > Pyrinomonadales > Pyrinomonadaceae > OLB17. The sequence continues at coordinate 2,726 of JAYSON010000091.1, read as the reverse complement.
TGCGTACCGCCGTCCCTCGTGTTGCTAGACGAAGCGGGAACCGGCACCGACCCCGAAGAAGGATCGGCCCTCGGCGTCGCTATCGTCGATCATTTCCGCCTAAAAGGTGCCCAAGTCATCGCCTCGACGCATTATCGCGGATTAAAGATCTACGCCGCGAACGACGAAAGAGTGATTAACGCCTCGGTCGAATTCGACGAAAAGACGCTCCAGCCGACCTACAAATTGCTGATCGGCCTCGCTGGTGCCTCATCCGGCATCCAGATCGCCAGCCGTTTCGGAATTGTGTCTGGAGTCATCGAAAAAGCCCGCGAAAATCTCGACATTTCCGCCCAGGATGCCGAAGCGTATCTGCTGAAACTTCAAACCGAGACCAAGCTCGCAGAAGACCTTAGAATAGCTTTGGACGAAGAACGCGAAGCCGTCGCGATGAAGTATGCCGGGCTGGAGATCGAGGCGGGCAAAAAGGAGAAGGCCCGGCAGAAACAGTTCGAAAACGAGCTGGCACATACCATCGACGACTTCGAACGCCAGTCCAAAGCCTTCATGCAAACGCTTGAAGACAAAGTATTAAAGAACAAACTTGAAAAGGAACGCTCCGCCCGAAAAGCCGAATTCAACCAAGCCGTTCTCTCCAAGGTCAGCCGCAGTGTCAGTAGCCCGCACGTAAGTAAGGGCTCCTTGGGTCAATCGGCATCGCAGGCGGAAACACGACCGGTAGGGAGTGTGCCTGTTGATGGGTCGGCCCTCGTCATCGGTTCTCGCGTCATCACAAGCTTCGGCAACATCGGCACCGTCGAAAAGCTCGACAAAGAAGTCGCCGAAGTCCTCGTGGGCGGCATGCGCCTCCGCGAAAAGCTCGAAAATCTCCGAATCGCCGACGACGAACCAAAGGCGGAAACATACCGGTAGGGAGTGTATCGTCGCCAACAATTAATATTGACGGCCGCGATGCCGATACGGAGCTAAACCTCATCGGCAAAACGACCTCCGAAGCCGAATACGAACTCGACCGCTTCATCGACGAAGCCTATCTCGCATCCCTGCCCCGCGTCCGCATCATTCACGGCTTCGGCACCGGTGCATTAAAAAACTACGTCCACCATTTCCTAAAAAACCACGACCTCATCGAACGCTTCGCCTTCGCTTCGTCCGACCACGGCGGCAACGGCGCCACGGTCGCTGAAATAAAGCTTTGAACCGCTGATATTCGTTTCCGCTCCAGAACACCGGAATCAGCGAACCAGCGGTAATCATTCATTCCAATGATGTTAACCGGTCCTGCCCGTTCCCGCGTTCCGCAACGTTCCGCCGTCGTTCCGCTGCCCAGCAGAACGTGTAACCTATTGACCCGGCTTCACTTACAGTATCTGTTCGCGTTGAACCACGATTTTTTAAAGAAAACTGTGGCACACATGTGCCACAGACCTCGCGGATTCTCGCCCGCATAACAAAATTTCAAAGATCCGAGCGAGGATTTATCCTCTGCACGCAACATTGTTGCACACTACGCACAGTTTTTCAATACTTTCTTGGGTACAAATATCAACTCAACCGCATCTTTAAGAATGACGAAGTTTCAAAATGGATGCAGTTCTAGAACAGAGCAGATGGTATAATGATCGAATCAATAGAAGAGGTGCTTATGACTCAGCAGCAGGTAATACAGGAATTCAGCCGGTATCCCAAAGCGACCAAATCAGCGGTAATTAGAAAACTCTTGAGGATTTTCGAGGAAGATCTGGTTGATCCTCGCGATGACAAGGCAGAGCTTTCCGGAGAAGAGCGATTGGCAATTGTCGAGAGTCTGTCAGGGATAGCGACTGTCGAAGGAAAAACTCCACCTACGGACAAAGAGTGGCGGGAAGAACGAACGACCTACCTTCTGGAGAAGTATAAATAAATGCGCATTCTCTTCTATAACGATGTGGTCTTGGATTTCATCCTCCAACGAACGCCATTTAACGCCAGGGCGACGGACATACCGGATTGCACCGAGAATGAACTTCAGCTAAATTACGCAGAACTACCGCATTATAAAAGACTTGACGAACCCAACCGCTTGGGTTAACATCTGATTTACGAGTCGGTGCGGTAGATACCACAAACGGAGATTACCGCATGAGTTCATTGCGAAAAGGCGGGTTTCGATTTTTCGCCTATTCTAACGACCATAACCCGCCTCTCGTTGACGTAAGAAAGGATCGAGGGAAATTGAAGATTTACCTTGGCGTAGATGGGCAGAAGCCAAGAATGGGCCCGAGAACAAGAATGAGCGACGTTGACGCAAAGCGGGCATTTCAAACTTGCTGCGACTACCATGATGAAATGATAGAGCGTTGGGAGAAAGTACATGGCAACGCAGAAAATGGGTAAATGGAAATTTACCGATGAAGAAATTGAAGAGCAAGTACACGAATCCGCTAAACTTGGCGAGGCGGAGCTTGAGCGTCCGGCGTCCGAAATCCGATTTAGCTCAAGCGGTAAGGTCGTCACGCTGCGTTTTCCTGATGGCTTCGTTCTAGGCTTTCCCTCGTCCCAAATCAAAGAGCTTAGAAACGCAGCCGCAAGCGAAATCTTTAAGGGCCGTTTAACTGAATCAGGCGACGCAATCCATTGGGATAATCTTGACGCACACTACACAGTTGTCGGCTTATTAGCCGGTCGATTTGGAACTACAGCGTGGATGCAAGAAATTGGGAAGAAGGGAGGTAGTCAAAAATCTG
>JAYSON010000090.1:0-21906 GCA_043722725.1 Chloracidobacterium sp. | reverse complement strand
GGTTATTTTTGATGGAACTTTGAGGCAACATTGTCGCGGCCCCAACGAAGAGTGCGGCTCATCCACACAAGCTCGTCCAGAAAACTGGCGACACGCTTTTCATACTCGGTATCCAGGAGATTGCCATCGTCGTCAAACTTGCTCGCAATGAAGGGGAAGTTGAGATCGGAAAATGTAACGGCTAGTCCGAGCTCGCGGACCATCGGAACCATCGATTCGATCACCCGCGTGCCGCCCCACGGGCCGGCCGAAACGCCAACAAACGCGACTGCTTTATGAATGTATTCTTTTAGCAGCAGGTCAAGCACGCTCTTTAAGACGCCGGGATAGCCATGATTGTATTCCGGTGAAACTATCACCAACCCGTCTGCCTTTATTATCGCGTTACGCCACTCCGGGAAAAGACGCCCGATCTGGGTGCCGTAATCATAGCTCGGAAGATCGAAATCGCGAACGTCGAAGAACCGTGTCTCGATCTCATCGCGTTCTTCCATTTTGGCAAAAACCCATTTCACCGCATGTTCGCTCAAACGGTCTTTGCGGTTGGTGCCGAGAAGTATTGGGAGAAAAAGTTTATTGTCGCTCATACGGTGTAGTTCCATCACGGTATAGAAATTATTCCGTTTTTACTGATAAAATTCAATGGAACCGACACTTTTGCAACATTTTACGGCATATCTTATGAGTTTGCCGAGTCTCACACGGCCGTTAGCGGACCTGTTTTTTCGCAATAGCACTAATGGCGAAGAAATTATTGAAAACCACGAGATTGACGTTGTGAAGAACGAACCGCGAAGGATTCGCTGTCCGATTTGCAGATGGTCGCCCGATCGTACGAGCCGCTGGACATGCTGGGACTGCGGCCATCCCGAATATTTCTACGATGGCTGCGGCACCGATTGGAATAAGTTCGATACAGGTGGAATATGCCCGACATGCTCCCATCAATGGACCTGAACGTCTTGTCTATCGTGTTCGCCGCGGGCGATGCCCTCAAGTATCGCCATCCGCCTCTGGTTCAGCTCAAAGGTCTATATGTCAACCATATAAGCAGCAGGCAGCCCGTGCTGCGTTATCAAGATCGGTTCTCTGTCGCGTTCGAGATCGGCGATAAGCTCGGTCGCATGCTGTTTTAGGGTTGTTACAAGTTCCGTTCGCATAAAGTGATACTTAAGTATCACTAATAACAACGCTAGAAGGATGTTATGGCACATTGAATTCGGGAATTTCAGGAAAGCAAAAGACCTGGTACGAGAACGCATTTGTGAGGGCCAAAGAAGGCGTCATGTTGGCGTAATCGGTGCTTCCATCTTCCTTTTGGGTGCCGTTGGGTGGCGGTCTTGGCGATGCCCGGTGAACGATCTCACGTCCGGATTTTTCTCCGCCGCCGCAGAAATGGGCCAGTTCATGTACGATCACGCCGGAGCTGCCGGTGCGGAAAATCGGGGTAATGATAATGAACCTCTTAGACTCTTCGGAAGAGAAAAAACCGCCGACATCCGTCACCGCAATCGCTTCCGCCTGCGGATCGGTTCCCGCCCGGAAAATTTCGCGTGTTCCGTTGTTGGACCCCCTTACCGCCGTGAGCATAAAGGTAAAGATTGCTGATATCTTTGAAAGATGAAGGAGCGGATTCGGGTCGGCGTTCACTTTGAAATGAAAATTGGCTTCGCGCACAAGTTGGTCGGCGGCTGCCGAGCGTCTAGGGCTAGTCAACGCAGACGTAGTGCGAACTAGCCGCTGTATTGCGTCTACTATCCGCCTTTCCGCATCCAGCGCCAGCCTCCGCGCCAGATCAAGCTGGTCCTGTGTTGTTTCATCCGCACCCGTAACACCAAAACGGGTACTGCCGCCGCCGTTGGCTTGCCCGTCTGAAGCCAAAGAGTTCAGAAGCGTAATTGTACGTTTTTGCGGACTGATTAAACCGTCCGGGAAAATCCCGGGAAACTGCACTCTCTGAAATTTTTCGATGGCTCCAATCGTCTTAGGACCGCTAATTCCGTCGACGTTCAGACCCGGAAGCGGGCCGCCGAGATTTTGCGGAACCGTATTAAGCGCGGTTTGGATGGTCACCACATCACCGAAAATATTCTGCCCCAACCGGCCGACCGATCCGAGAATAGAAATCAAGTCCGCCGGTTCGACACTTCCGCCGCCGCTGCTGCATTCGCCGTTCGAGTCGAATTTAAACGCCACAATTCCTCCGTGCTGATGCCAGTCTATTGATATTTGACATTAACCTATCGGAATTCACGGTACTATGCAACTCGGAAATGGCTCGGGGGTACGAAAAAAAGATCGCCCGGGGGCAAGCGCAAGATCCATAGAAAGTGGTGGTTGCCGCCATTCGCTGTGCCGGTTTTTATCGACTCGGAAGAAATTCTATTATGGGAAATTATTCGGCGTTCACGACACGGCGAACAGTCTCATCCTTCAATCCCTTCCCGTTTCGCTTGTTGTAATCGCTGAGCGAGATTTGTTTGTCGCGCCAAGCGTCGAGGTGGCCGACCTGGTGGACGCATTGGATGGTGCAGGTTGGGGCACACCACTTTTCGGTGATGTACTCGCGGGCCATGTCTTCGTGAGTGTATTCAAGCAGCGGAATGCCGGGCGTGCCGCGTTGCTGGGAGCACCAGTTGACCATGCCGAATTCGTCGATGTAGAGATACCGGGCACCGGCACGGCAGCGCCATTCATATTCCTTGCCTTCGACCAGATCGTCCTGAAACCAGTTCCAGCGGGCGTAAGAGCTTTGCCCTTTGCTCTTGATCTCTTTATAAACTTCTTTTTCGCGCTCGGTCAGGCCTTTGTTGAGGCCGTCGCTGTCGTGGATCACACCAACCGTTGATGAAAAGCCAAGTTCGCGGGCACGGTTAGCGATAATTAACGCCTCATCCGGATTTGCTACGCCGCCGCCGACGACCGAATTGATATTGATCTTGAATTTGGCGTAGTCGCGCAGGTTGACAAGCTTTGCGTCGAGGACCTTGAGGCTTTTTTTCGAAACCTCGTCAGGCGTCACGTTATCGATGGATATCTGTAGATAATCAAGACCTGCTTCGTTCAGTTTTTTGACCTTTTCGGACTGGAAATAATAGCCGTTCGAGATAAGGCCGGCGATCATCCTATGATGCCGGATGCGGGCGATGATCTCGTAAATTTCGGGGTGCATCATCGGCTCGCCGCCGGAGATCGTAATCACGGAGCTGCCGAACTCGGCAAGCTTATCGATGCGCTCCAGCATCGTATCGATCGGCACCGGATCGCTTGTTTTGTCGTATTCGTTACAGTATGTACACGCTAGATTACACCGGCGCATCGGCACAATGTGTACCAGCACCGGGTGGCGCGTCGACGCAAAGGCACGAATCGTGTGCCTTACTCCACGAGTAAACCGGCTAAAACTGCTTGCTTTCGGCATAACCAAACTTTTAAGTATAAGTTCTGCGAGACTACTTTTCAAACCAGCAAAAAGGCTCCGGCCGCTTTCGGCCAAAGCCCTTAATGATCGATCAGTTTTCCGCTTAACTTTTTACTACATTCGTGCCCTTCGGATAGGTGATCTGAAAATCCGAAGATTTTAAACTCGGGTTCTTTTTCAAATTGGTCAACAACACCGTCGACGTATCGTTGTTGTTTTCGATTATCTTGGATTGGCGGGGCATTCCGTCAACGTCCACCCACAGTTCGGCGGATTTGTAACTCGTTTTGTTCTTGGGTGTTAGCTGAAGCTGGACCGTCCGGGTTCCGTCGCTCAAGGTAGCCTCACCCAAATACGCGGCCGTGTAATTCGTGTTCAGGTCCGCCTTTGACATGTTCATAAAGGCGAGCGCCGAATTCCCTTTCGTATCCTTGGTCGCGCTTTTCGAAGAACCGGTGTAAGCGATTCCTAACTTCGTCCTGTAAATTATATATTTACCATCCACGACGGCGAGCGATTCTTCCAACGGCTTTTTCCAGTCGATGCGTACAAGAGCGTCTTTACCTGGACGTTTAGCATAGATAGCAGTTCCCGTGGTAATTTCCGCATCGTCACCGAGTTGGGCATTCTGTTTCCCCATAGTTACATCGGCACGCAGCGTGGTGAGGGCTTTATTATGAGTATCCATCCGCCTCAGAATTTCGCCGAGTTTGCCCTGTGCGTACGATTCAGTAACTACCGTCGCACCAAAAACAAACATTAGCGCTATGGTCGGCAATGCAAATCTTAAATATCTTTTCATATGACGTACTACTCCTTTATAAAAAAATGTTAGGGCAAGGAAAATCCGTAACACCGTCGTTTTGTTATTGTATTTATAAGTTCTAGCGAATATCGATTTCGTAAAAGGTTTCGCCGCTGGCGTTTTGTTTTTCCCGCCACGCGATTATTTCTGCGTCCGGCCTGCCGCTCATTTCCCTTACTCGCTTTTCAAGAACGGCCTTGTCCGGCGAAAAATCTTTTGTTTGGACGATCAGACGCGATGTTTGGGTTGCAAACTGTTCGCGTTTATCGAACCAGGCCTTCGGCGTAAGAAAAATAAATGCGACGATCAAAAGACAAAATATCAGATACTGCGAGGTTTCGCGGTCGAATTTCCATAGAATAAAGTCTTTCATGTAATTCACGTACCGCATGCGATCAGCCGTCCATTATTGATCGACTATATGACCGTCCCGCATTCTGATCGTTCGCGTGCAAACGGCGGCGGCTTCGGGGTTATGCGTGATCATGATGATCGTCTGCCGGTATTTTGCGTTCAGTTCGCGAAACATATCCAGAACGATCTGTGAATTTTCTGTATCGAGATTGCCGGTCGGCTCGTCCGCTAAGATAATCGCCGGACTGTTTATGACAGCCCGCGCCAAGGCGACCCGCTGCTGTTCGCCGCCCGACAGTTCGAGCGGTTTGTGGTGCATTTTATCTTCCAACCTCAGAAGACGCAATACTTCAAGCCTGTTTCCAGAACTATTGCCGCCGTTTCCCGAATGGATCTTTTCGGCAAGCTTCAGATTCCCGTCCGCCGTCAATGTCGGAAAAAGGTTAAACCGCTGGAACACGAAGCCGATCTTCCGTCGTCGAATGTCGGTTCGCTTTGCATCGGACACTTTTGAAAGATCTTCACCGTCAATAAGTATCTTACCGCTTGTTGGGCTCAGCAATCCGCCAAGCAGATGCAGCAGCGTCGATTTCCCGCATCCGGACGGACCCATTATCGCAACAAATTCGCCATGTTCAATTTCAAGCGAGACGCCGCGAAGTGCGGGGACTTCCATTTTTCCGATCATGTAGGATTTGACCAGATTCTGGGTTTGTAAGATCTTTGTCATTAAAGGTAATTACTGGAAGCGCGTCGCTGTGTTGTTGTTCGAACTAACCGGCTTCTTAGCGGTAACTTCCTGCAATTTTTTGTCGAGATCGACTTCTTCCAGATCCCATGTATTTTGCAGGACAAACGCCGTACTCGGATATTTCTTCCCGATCTTTACTGCTTCCGGCATTTGATAAGTCAGCTTCATCGAGTATTTTTCCTGCGGACGCGTCACAATTATCTGCAGCGGAAGTTTGTTGTATTCACCGGTGTCTGTCAAATTGCCTTCGACGCCGTAAAGAATGTCCGATTCGATCTCACCTTTAGCGTCAAATATCTGCTGGCGGGCGAGGCGGATTCCGCCGACGCGGTCGAACCAGAAACGGCGTGTTACACGCAGTTCACCGTCGTCCCGTTTTGCAAATTCGTCAAGCAGATAATATCCACGCGTTACTTTTCTAAGAGGTGATTTTTTGCCGACCGTTTCGTCTTCTTCGATCTGGAATATTGTGCTATGAGTGTAGACGTGGGCGTCGTCCGTGGGTCGAACGAGCATTGCGTCGGTAAAATGCTGCGGCCTAAGGTTCGCGAATGCACTTACGTTTTGGTTTACAGCGCTGCCTTTATCGCCATTTGAAGCGTCGAGGTCATTCTGCAGCTTGGAATAATCGGCGTTATTCGTTCCCATGACGAACTTTTTGTACTTTCCGCTGCCGCCGTCCTGCAAAATCGCCACTCGAAACTTTTCGCCGTCAGATGTCATTTGCGCGACATCGGTTTTGATCACCGGAACCTTGACGGTCAACAAAATGCTTGCCGGACGCTGTACCACGACCTCGCCGTCGGCTGCCCGGTAAACCTCTTTGCTGCCAAACTGAGCAAACGAATTATCCTCGAACTTGAGATCCATTTGCGCTTTCATCGACCCGACGCGCGCAAAACGCCGCACTTCATCCATCAATTGGGTCTGTGTAGCGTTTTCAGTCTTCAAGAGCGCAGGCGTCTTGCTTTCTTTTTTTACAATATTACAGCCGGAGAATATTCCGGCCGTTAATACAAAAATAAAAATATATGAATGCAAACTACTTATTTTGGTAAACATCTTCAATTTCTGATGTCCTTGCTAATCGCCGTGTTGTCTCTACAAATAATCGCGTAAATTAAGCAAGACACACATCAAATCGAGAATAATAGCATGTTAAAAGTGATACACCTAACAAGAAAAAGACGCGGTCGCGAGAGAATTTTTGCCCTTCGCACCGCGTTTATTTATATGATGAGCAAAGTTTAAGGAGAGAAAACTCCCGACGATCTGGTAAGAAAATCCTGCATCGTGTAGGCAAACATTATCGCCATCCAGAAAAAACTTGCGATCGCGGAAAGCCAAATAAGCTTTGGGCTCCAGTAAACATGCATAAAAAAGAGCATGACGAACGTCATTTTAGTAAACGCGATTAGAAGTGCGACAAGCGTATTCGCTCCGGGAAATATCCAATCCAGATCCACTTGCGCGGTAATATAGGTCGCAATCGTACCGACAACGAGAATCGCGAATATTCCGAGATATTTCGGAATGTTCATATGCTCATGCTGTACATGTTCGTCGTGTGCTTCGTGTACGTCCGCCATTTATTCTCCTTAATGCAAAAAGTGTCTGCCCAGCAAATAAAGCAGCGGGAACAGAAAGATCCAGACTATATCGACAAAGTGCCAGTAAAGCCCCGACATCTCGACCGGCATGTAATAATCGGCCGAATAATAACCGCGCCAGGCCGTCCACAGCAGCCAGGTCATTAACCCGAGGCCGACGATCATGTGAAGCGCGTGCAGGCCGGTCATGACAAAATAGATCCAATAGAAGATCTGCACCTTGTCGCGGAATTTATCGGGATCGATCTGGCCGTTCGAGAAATAACCGATCTTTTCCGAGTTGGTCAAATAATCTTCATCCTGCGCCAGTTTCGCCAGGGAACAGTCGGCCCAAAGAAATTCGCCGCGCGGATTTACATAATGATGTTCCGCCGCTCCGTGCTCGACCTCATAACATGGCTTTTCCACCACCGCCGCCGTCGCGTGGTCGGCGTTGTGGTCCGGTTTAACCTTTTTGTTAAGGCCCGCCACGGGAATCAGTCCGTCATTATATTTGGCGGTATATTCGACCGCTTTTACGCCGAGAAACACGGCACCGAATATCATCGTCAGAACGATCAAAGCGACCTGCTTCATCCGGTCGCCTTTCTGCGCGTAATAAACCGTCAATGCCATCGTCAGGGAACTGACGATCAGGACGAGTGTGTTGACAAATCCCATCACCACGTCCAAATGATTACTGCCGGCGGCAAACGCCATCGGATATTTTGAACGGAAAACTAGATACACCGTAAAAAGTCCGCCGAAAAACATGATTTCCTGCACAAGAAACATCCACATCCCGATCGAGACGCTCTCTTCTTGCTGCTTCATGTCTTCGAACTGGTGCTGAAGGCCCGGCTCGTGATAAACGAATTTGTCTGAATCTGCGTGTGACGACATTTTTTTATGAAAGAATATTTAAACAAGACTTACAGGATGGATAAGTTGAAAACCTTAAGCCCTGTTAATCCTGTCCATCTTGTTCAAATCTACCTTACTGTGGACACGACTTCCCTGCGTTTTGCTTCCTCAAAATCCAGACCATTCTCTTCGCCGAATTCGTACGCTTCCCATGTAACGACCGGCATAACCTCGAAATTCTCAGTCGGCGGCGGCGACGACGTACGCCATTCAAGTCCAGGAAGCATCCACGGATTATCACCCGCGGGTTTGCCAAAAAACAGTGAATGTACAAGATAAACTACCGGCATCAACAACCCGACGCCAAGGACGGATGCACCGGCGGTCGAGAAAATGTTCAAAACCTGAAACTCTTCCGGATAAGAGGCATAGCGCCGCGGCATACCTTGGTAACCCAGGATAAATTGAGGGAAAAAGGTCAGATTAAACCCTATAAACACGAGCATCGCCGAGATCTTGCCCCAAAATTCCGAGTACATTTTACCGGTCATCTTCGGCCACCAGTAATGAATGCCGCCGAGATAAGCGATTACCTGTCCGCCGACCATCACATAATGGAAATGGGCGACGACAAAATATGTGTCGGTCAGATGAACGGTCAGGCCGATCGAACCAAGGAAAAGTCCTGTTAGCCCGCCGATCAGAAACAATCCCATGAATCCGATTGCGTAAAGCATCGGCGTATCGAATGAAATGGAACCTTTGTAAAGGGTCGCCGTCCAGTTAAACATCTTAATAGCCGACGGAACAGCGACGACCATTGTTAAAAACGAGAACACCAGTCCGGCGTAAACCGATTGACCGCTGACGAACATGTGATGTCCCCAGACAAGAAACCCGAACACCGCGATCGCAATGCTTGAAAACGCAATGAATTCGTAACCGAAGATCTTCTTTCGGGAAAAATTGGAGATAAGTTCACTGATCACGCCCATTCCCGGCAGGATCATAATGTAAACGGCCGGGTGCGAATAGAACCAGAATAAATGCTGAAAAAGTATCGGGTCACCACCTATTGCCGGATCGAAGATGCCGACGCGGGCGACACGCTCGATGGCCAGCAAAAGAACCGTGATCGCAATAACCGGCGTGCCGAGGATCATCACAAGGCTTGTCGCATATTGTGCCCAAACAAATAACGGCAGCCGAAACCACGTCATTCCCGGCGCCCTCATCGTGTGGATCGTAACGATAAAATTCAGACCGGTAAGGATAGACGAGAACCCGTTGATAAAGATACCAAGACCGACAGCCATTACGAACGTGTTGGAAAACGTAGTACTGTAAGGCGTATAGAACGTCCAGCCGGTATCGATGCCGCCCTGCAGCAAGGAGTACAATGTCAGCCCTCCGCCAATCCAATAGAAATAAAGGCTCAGCAGATTAATGCGCGGAAGCGCCAAATCTTTTGCTCCGATCATTATCGGGAGCAAAAAGTTACCCAAAATAGCCGGAATTGACGGAATCAGAAAGAAAAAGATCATCAAAATTCCGTGCTGGGTGAAAGCTTTATTATATGTACCTGTCTGCATCAGATCGCTGGCCGGAGTCAGCAATTCCAACCTGATCGCGCCCGCATACAGACCGCCCATGAAAAAGAAGGCGGACACGGATATGAGGTACATAATCGCAATGCGTTTATGATCCTTCGTCAAAAGCCACGATTTAATACTTGAACCATTAGTTATATAGTTCAATTTCGGCTTCTCGGAAATGTTTGCACTGATCAAGTCTGCATTTTGCATAATCGTCTTACACCCTATTTATTGCTCCTGACGGCCGTATTCGTATTGCTTGCCTTAGACGGCGGACTCGCGTTCGTGTTTGCCGCGGGCGGCAATGCACTCGAAGGAGCCATCGAAGTACCGGGTTGAACGCCGCTCAACGACTTGATATATGCCACAAGCGATACGATTTGCTCCTCTGTGACCTGCCCTTTGAACGTTGGCATTATCGGTTGAAATCCTTCGACGACCTGTCCGCCCGGATTCAGTATCGATTCCCGAATGTACGCCTCATTAGCAACTACCGTCTGCCCGCCTACCAATTTTACGTCCTTGTTAAATATACCTTCGAGTTTGGCACCCCGCTGCTGCGGCCCGCCCGCATGGCACGACGCACACCCGAGCTTGTTCTCAAACAGATCTCTGCCCTGCTCGACCGGCGTTTGGCCCGAAACGTTGCCGCTCAGCCAATTATCAAAGTCCCGCTGCTCCATCACATAGACAAAGCCCCCCATTCCGGAGTGATTCAATCCGCAGTATTCAGCGCAAAAAAGATGATATTTGCCCGGTTTTGTCGCCTCAAACCATATATACGAGTATCTTCCCGGCACGACGTCCGCTTTCGTCCGGAAAGCCGGGATCGAAAAGTCGTGAAGTACATCTTCGGTCGTCATCGTCAATTTCACTTTTCGGCCGACCGGCACGTGAAGCTCGTTTATTTCACGCTGGCCCGTTTCATGCTGCAATTTCCACATCCACTGTTTACCGACGACATACACTTCCATTGCATCGTCGGGTATTCGAAACTGATTATAAAAAACGTAAGCTCCACCGAGAAAAATCGTAATCGATATGAAAAACGGAATTATCGACCAAACTGTCTCAAGCATGATCGATCCGTGCATTTCCTCGGGTGTCGCGTATTTTTCCTTCTCGCGGTATTTGATCGCGAAGAAGAAAATTGCGGCAACGATCGGGATAGTGAACGCGACGCTGACGATGATCAGGTAAAAATAAAGGTAGTCAACCTGCCACGCGAAAGTCGAAGCTTGTTCCGGAAATAATGGCACCCACGAATTCGTTTGCATAATTATAAAATCAAGAGTAAGAGTCTTCAGTTGAGAGCCGGATTTTCAGTTCCGACTCAAAACTTATAACTCATTACTCACCACTCTTGCGTTTGTTCCTCCGCCAGAAAACAAATCCCATCGCACCCATACCGAGCAGGGTTGCTATCGCTCCGAGCCGAATAACATTCAGGATCGCAAAGCCGTATCTACCCGTCGACGGATCATAGTGGTAACAGTAAAGAAGGAGCTTCTCCGCCGCGTTGCCGACCTTATGCTCGGCCGATTCGATCACGCCGAATTTCACATCTTTTGGCGAATAGTCGATTCCGTAGAAATATCTCGACATCTTTCCTTCGGGCGTTACGATCATTATTCCGCCCGCGTGAGCGAACTGTTTGCTCTTCTCGTCCCACTGAAAACCAAAACCGGCGGCTTTGGTAGCGGCGTCGATCGAAGCTTGGGTTCCCGTCAAAAAGTGCCAACCCTTTTCGGTTCCAGGCCGCCCGTAGCGTGACATGTAACTCTCTTTTTTATTCTTCGCAAGATCTGGCTTATCGTTCTCGCGGGCGTCAAAACTGATCGCGACAACATCGAATTCCTTTCCGGCATCGAACGAAATACCTTTCAGCGTTCCGGTCAACCCGTTCAATACCTCGTTGCAGAGCATCGGGCACTCATAATAAACAAATGCCAAAACAATAGGCCTGCCCTGGTTAAAAAAATCGCCCAGCTTCACTGTACGGCCATTCTCGTCTTTAAATTCCGTTTCGAGCGGAAGCGGCTCACCCAGTTTCTGCTCGATCCCGATCTTTTGAAGAGCATCTGGTAAACCGTTGCTGGTCGTTTGCGACGGATCGTAGTACTTCGGCGAATAGAGCGGCGAATTATAGTGCTCACTCTTTTGCGCCGAAACCACGGCCGCCAGCACCATAATTAGTGCAACGGAAAAAAGTGTCAGCCTTGATACTGCTAATTGTGCCGAACTCCTTTTCATAATTCCTTTGCGGAAGCCCGCACGTAAGTAAGGGCGACCCATTCAACCCGGCATCCCGATTTCGCCCTTCCTCATACGCTGGCTTCCCCCTGCACCTACCTTCTTTTCAGCGTCGCCATTCTGCCCGCGCTCGAATCAGATATTACCATTCGCGAATCGCTCATCGCTTTTTCCGCCTCGGCACCGGATTTAGCCTTAACTGACTGCTGCAAAAACTTTTCCTTTGCCTGGTCGATCGACATTGCTATGACCATTCCGGTTTTTTTATCCTTGCCGCCATACTTCCAAACCTCTTCCCACTGCTTTCTCAATTCCCGATATTCGGCCTGCGGAGCTCTCAGCTCAAGGTTGACTCTGCCTTTTTCGCTTTCGACACCAAAACCCGGTGCGGCTTGCAGACGCGGCTCCGGCGGCAAGCGATCTTTCTCGCTCATGATCATCGGGTTTATCGAGGACTTGTTTTCTTTCGCGTCTTCTTCGAGCACTCCTTCGAACGCCCACATCAACGCAAAAGTGATGACGATCAGAAGGAACAGGCCAATCCCAAAATAGAATATACCCTTAAGCCCGATGACGTTTTGCTCATACGGCTTCTCAAAATCGACAAATGACTTTTCGTGTTTTGGTGATCCCATATTCTTAAGAAGTCGTGAGCCGCGAGTCTGGAGTCTTGAGAAGGAGGGAAGCATCTTCCGACTCTCGACTCAAGACTCACCACTCCCGACTAATCAGTGTCCTTTCCCATGCTCTATGGCATTCTCCAGAAACGGGTCCATCACCGGAACGAGCGGCCGTTTCATCAATTGTCCGAAGAAAAACCAAAGCCAAATCCCGCCGACGGCGACCGGTGCAACAAAATCAAGCCAGCTAATAACGAAAGCTCCCTGCTCCAGTCCGTTGGTGTTGATACGAGGATTCGGCCCGATGAGGTAAAACATATCCACCAACCGCAATACCAGTATAAAGACGGCGACCCCGGCCAACATCTTTGCCTTGCGTTTCAAATCCTGGCGGAGCAGCAGCAGGAACGGAAAGGCAAAATGAAACAGAATGAGTGCTACGCCGATATACCCCCAGCCGCCCTTCATCCGATCGATGTACCATCCGGTTTCTTCCGGGATATTTCCCGACCAGATGATCAAGAATTGTGAAAAATTGAAATACGCCCAAACCATCACGAGAGCGAGCATAAGCTTGCCCAGATCGTGAAAATGACGGAAGCCGAGCACTCGGTTCATCGGAGCTTTGTCCGAAAGAAAGGCCAGCAGCGTGACCGAAAAACAGAAGCAGCTCAAGGCCCAGCCAGCGACGAAAAGCAATCCCCACATCGTCGAGAACCAGTGCGGGTCAAGCATCATCACCCAATCGACCACGGCAAACGTGACGATCAACGCATAGATGACCATTATTGGGCCGCAAAATGCGGTCGCCTTACCGAGGAATTTTTCCGCATCCTCGTAGTTGTCCGTTTTATCCTGCTCACCGCCCCATTTATTGAGCAGATAGACGATGACACCGAATAAAGCAAAATAGATCGCCGATCTAAGAATCCAACTTTCCGGAGTCATGAACCACCCTCGATGCTCCATCACGTGGTCGTCCGGCGGCAAATGCGTCCAGCTATAAACCAAATGCATGGACACACCTATCGCCAGCGGAACAAATAAAATGATAATAACCGGCAGCGTTCTTGACCCGGCTTCGACGATCCTGCGAATAACAACGCCCCACGCCCCGCCCGTCAAATATTGAAGTATCAACACGCCGAGGCTGCCGATGCCGATGCCGCCCCAGAAAATAAAGCCGAGAAGCCACGATCTCAACGCCTGTTCGGGGCTGAAGTAGAGGCCAATCGCCCAAACGAGCAGGCCTACTCCGCCAATACCAAGTGCGAGCGTCCTCAGCCGGTCAATTTCCGGAGGTGCCTGATAATCTCCAAGATCCGCCATTATTTTTCGCCTCCGTGCATTTCGGCTTTCGGAGCTTCATTTATTTTTGGCGCCGTGTTTGAGTTCATTTTAAGCATTTCGTCGGGATTCCGACTCACCTGCAATGTCCGGATAAACGAGACGATCGCCCAACGGTCAGCCGCCGGGATCTGAGCCGCGTAGCCGTTCATTTTTCCCCAGCCATTCGTAATCACGTCGAAGAAATGTCCGACCGGAGCGTTGCGAAGACGGTCGTCGTTATAAGTCGGCGGCGGCGAGAACCCCCGGCGGACCAACATCCCGTCGCCGTTGCCGACTGGGCCATGACAAACTATGCAATAAATGTTGTATCGTTCCTGTCCGCGGTCGACCAGCTCTTTTGTGACCGGCACCGGAAATTCGTCGATCGCATCGGGAAAGCTCGTGACAATCGTGTTGCCCACCGCATTTGTCGTAGTTTCAACTTGGGCATTCGGGTTTGGATTATCGATCTTGCCGGTATGGAACGCCTTGTTTTCTTTCAAGAATCCGCGGGCCACCGTCCCCTCGGGCATATCGCGCGAGGAGCGGCCGTCACTGAAAAAATCGCTCTTTTTGTAGGCCTTATACCGCGGCTGATCTTGCATATCGAATCGCACGCCGCATCCTGCGGCCAGTAGGCAGAAGGCGGAAAGCAGTAGGCAGACTTTGAGACGCTGAGACACTGAGACGCGGCGAAAGGCTCCCCTCCTTACGAAGGAGGGGTGGCAGCCGCTTCGGCTGACGGGGTGGTTCTCTCTTCCTCTCAGCGTCCCCGTGTCTCCACGTCGCCCTGTCGCATCATTATTCCGGTACATCAAAAACCTCCTGCGGCTTAAGACTTTCCATAAATGTCCTTGCATTGTCGTAGTCAAACTTCGGATCCGCTGATTCGATGATCAGAAAGAATTTCTCACGTGTCGCCAGTGCAAATCGCGGCACGTTAAAAACCGGATGATAAGGGCTCGGCAACCCGTTCAAAAACAACATACCGAAAACTGCGGTAAAGCCGGCAAGCAGTATAGTCAGTTCATACGACGGCGGCACGAATGACACCCAGCTTAGATACGGACGCCCACCGATATTCAACGGATAATCGATGTAATGAACGAACACCTGAAGCCCGATGCCAAGCATCAACCCGGTCAGGCCGCCGCAAAATACGAGATAAGGCAAAATGGTCCGCCTTATGCCAAGCGCCTCATCGATCTCATGCAGCGGAAACGGCGAAAACGCGTCGGTCTTCGTATAGCCCGCCAGGCGCATCTTGTTCGCGGCGTCCACCAGATCTGTCGGCGTATCGAATTCCGCCATTATCCCGTATAGATTATTTTCCATATGCTTACACTTTACCTATTCGGCGGATCGGTCCTGTCGTACGTGTCGTAAACGTCAAGCACATTCTCTTCAAAATCCTGCTGATGCCCGTGCACATTCGCTTCGGGAAGCAGCGTGCGGACCTCGAAAATAGAAATAACCGGCAGGAACCGCACGAACAAAAAGATCAGCGTAAAGAAAAATCCAATCGTGCCGATAAACATCGACCAGTCAAAGATAGTCGGGCTGTACATTGCCCACGACGACGGCAGAAAGTCGCGGTTCAAACTTGTGACAATGATAACGAACCGCTCCAGCCACATACCGATGCTGACAACGATGGAAATCAGGAATAGCCAAAACGGGCTCTCGCGAAACCGCTTAAACCAGAGCAATTGGATCGACATTCCGTTGCAGAGGATCAGCAGCCAGTACATATACCAGTAAGGGCCTTCCCAAATCCGGTTCTTTACCATGAAAACTTCATACTCGCTGGCGCTGTACCATCCGAAGAACGCCTCCATCGCATAGCCGTAAACTACGATCAGCCCGGTCGCAAGCATGATCTTGGCCATATAGACGAGGTGCGTATCGGTAATGAAGTCCTTCATGTTGTACCAGACGCGCAGCGGGATACAGAGGATGAGCACCATAGCAAATCCGGCGAATATAGCACCCGCAACGAAATACGGCGGGAATATCGTTGCGTGCCAACCCGGAACCTGTGACACCGCGAAGTCGAACGACACGATCGAGTGGACCGACAGCACGAGCGGCGTCGAAATACCCGCGAGCAGCAGATAGGCAACTTCGTAACGGTGCCAATGCCGGGCGGAGCCGCGCCAGCCCCAGGACAATGCTCCGTAAATCAACTTAAAGTACTTGTTCTTTGCCCTGTCGCGAAGTGTTGCAAGATCCGGTATAAGTCCGACATACCAGAATAAAAGAGAGATCGTCGCGTAGGTCGAAACCGCGAAAACGTCCCAAATCAAAGGCGAGCGAAACTGTGGCCAGATGCCCATTGTGTTCGGGTACGGGAACAACCAATACGCCGCGAGCCAAGGACGTCCGGTATGGAGCAGCGGGAACATCGCCGCGCAGGCCACGGCAAACAGCGTCATTGCTTCGGCAAACCGGTTGATCGACGTACGCCATTTCTGATTCAGCAGTAAAAGAATAGCGGAGATGAGCGTTCCGGCGTGGCCTATGCCAATCCACCACACAAAATTGATAATATCGAAGGCCCAACCGACCGGCTGGTTATTTCCCCAGATTCCGATTCCCTTTGCAAGCAATGTCGTGACGGCAAAAAGCAGAAGCTGGGCGACCATAAACGAGATTGCAAAGCCGATGAACCAGAAATACGGTGTCTTCTTCTTAAGAGGAATATCCCCGATCTTGTCGGATACGCTCGCAAAAGAGTGGTCGCCTTCGACCATCGGAGGATAAACTCTTTCCTGAATTTCTTTTAAGTCAGCCATATTTTTGAAAAGTTCAAAGCGTGTGTTCCACCCGTTCCATATGTTCCACTGCTCCATGGAACGGAACACGCACGCTTCTTAATGACCACTTCCTCCCGCCTTCTTCTCGCCCTCTTTCTTCTCGACGCCATGTGATCTCGGAACCTTCAGCGGCCTGTAATCAGGCATTTCCTTGTTCTGGTTCTTCAAACCGGCAAGATACGTCGTCCTCGGCTGCGTATTCAACTCATTCAGTAAATTATAATTACGGTGATCTTTTTTCGACTTGGCGATCTTACTGAGCGGATCGTTCATATCGCCGAAAATGATCGCACCCGTCGGACAGGCCGATTGGCAGGCAGTTATAATTTCGCCATCGATAATTTTGCGGCCGTCTTTTTCGGATTCGATCCGGGCCGCCGCGATACGCTGCACGCAGTAGGTGCATTTCTCCATCACACCGCGGCTGCGGATCGTAACTTCCGGGTTGCGCATCAATTTATACTGCGGCGTATCCCAATCCTGATAAAGCAGGAAGTTGAATCTACGCACTTTGTACGGGCAGTTGTTTGAGCAATACCGCGTCCCGACACAGCGGTTATAAACCATGTCGTTCAGGCCTTCGGGATTGTGTACCGTAGCTGTGACCGGACAAACCACTTCGCACGGCGCCTGTTCGCACTGCTGACACAATACCGGCTGGAAATGAAGTCCTTCGGGGTTATTTACGTCGCCGCCTGTAAAGTACGAATCGATCCGCATCCAGTGCATTTCGCGGCTGCGTTCAACCTGTTCCTTGCCGACGACTGGAATATTATTCTCCGATTGGCAGGCAAGAACACACGCGTTGCAGCCGACGCATGAGTTAAGATCGATCGTCATCGCCCACTTATGGTTCTCGGCGTACTGCTTCTGATACAAGGTCGGGTCATACATCGACTTCGAATAGAAGTCTTCCTGATGCCCGATAGTCGGGTCCGCCTCGAATACATCGACGTCGAAAACCCGAAGAATGTCGCGGCCTTCCATATTGAAATGGATTTGCGTTGTCGCGATCACCGCTTTTTCACCGGTCTTAACAATATCGCCGGTACCGAAATTCATCGCATCCGAACGCTGCACGTCAAAGGCACTGTAGCCGAGTCCCGTGCCGATCCGTCCGGCACGCGTCCGGCCATAACCCATAAAGATCGTTATTACGTCGTCAGGCTGTCCCGGTGATATCCACACAGGAACGGGCTTTTCGATCTTCGAGCCCTGATACGTGAGCGTCACCGTATCGGCCGTCATGTTCGATCCCTTAGTGTTGATAAAGGCCGTGCCGCGTTCGCCGCCCGATATTTCGTCCGGGTCGTTGCCGCGATTGAGCTTGAGCCTCGTCGCCGTGTTCGGGCTAACAAGCGCGACATTCTCCCACGTGACCTTAGTCAACGGATTCGGCAATTCCTGCAGCCAGCCGTTGTTCGTAAACCGGCCATCGTAAATGCTCGGGTCAGGCAGAATAGCGATCTCCAGACCGCCCGAATTCACTGATTTAGTTTCCGGCTGAGCCAAAAAGGCCGTGTTTACCGTGACCGATTTTGCCGGAAGTGCGGTGTTCGGAACAACTCCGTCGTGGACGGCTTTTCGCCAATTATCTTCAAAAGTCCTTAGAACAGTCGCAGCGGCAGGTATCGCAGCCTTGGGTGTAGCGGCGGGCCGCGGGGCCTCTGCTATCGTGATCGTATCTTTCGCCGCTGACGGCTGAGCTTTTGTGTCCGTCTGAAATCGGCCGCCGCCCGCGTGGGTCGAAGGATCGACAGCATGCTCCTCCGCTTTGGCCGGGGTCGCAGCGGGAATCAACGTTGCTGCCGGTGCCGGTGTGATGTTCTGAGTTTGCCAGAAACCCTTTACGATCTCGTAGTCTTTCTTGTCGTAATTCTCCCTGAAGAAAAGTTGGACAAGCTCGTGAGCGCTTTTGCCGTCATAAAGCGGTTCGATAAGCGGCTGAACGATCGAAACGGTGCCGTCGTATGCACGTGCATCACTCCACATTTCAAGATAATGCTTCTCGGAAATGTGCCAATGGCATAGCTCAGCCGTTTCATCGAAATGCATCCCAAGATGAACGCGAAGGGTGATCTTATCCATCCGCTCCTGGTTCAGTTTTAGATCGATCGGGGTCTTGTAAACCGGATTTCCGCCGAGCACTACGAGCATCTTCACGCGTCCGCCGTCGATATCACCGATCAATTCTCGCAATTGTTCAACCTGAGTTTTATCCGAAGGCGTCAGTGGCTCGGTATAAACAACGGTTTGCCCGACGTTGCCCAACGCCGAATTCATCGCATGAGCTAGAGCGTGCACACCGGGCGGCTGATTACCTCCGGCCACGATGAGCGATCTTCCTTTATGCTCGTTTAGATCCTTGGCCATCGCCGCGATCCAAGCGGCATTTTCCGTGTAGGTCGAATCTGCACCGGCTACGCCCAAGGCTTTCGCGACAGCCTTTGCGATCTCCGGCATGTGGCTCGGCTTTACAGCAAGACGGTGATCCGCCTTGGATCCCATCAATGTAGTTGTTGTTTCAACAACATACATGCGGCTCATTTCTTTTTTCTCTTCTGAAATGCCGCGGGTCTTGATCGCATCTCCAATATACCGAGGGTTGAAACCGGAAAAAATATCGGCGTCGAGCGATAGTAAACGCTCTGCTTTGTCGAATTTATAGACCGAATGTGCCGGTGAGCCGAAAGCAAGTTTTGCACCCGCAATCGCATTATCGTTATTTACCGGCTCGAACTGTACCCATTTTGCGTTGGGCAATTCAGTCGTAAGCTGTTTTATCTGTGCCTGCAGAGTCGGTGAAGTAACGGTTTCGGTCAATATCCGCAAACCGGCGCCACCATCTTTGCCGTTTTCGATGACCGCCGTTCGTAGTTCCGTCGTAAAATTCTGCCACGTCTTCGGCGATCCTCGATATGTCACTTCCTGCGAGCGGTCCGGGTCGTACATATCAAGCAGCGAAGCCTGCGCAAGCACATCGGTCGCTCCGAGACTGCCTGGATGTTCGGGATTGCCTTCCAGTTTGATCGGCCGGCCTTCGAACGCTTTTGCCAAAAGCCCGGTCGCGATACCGCCTACTGACATGGCCGTCGCGAAGAACTTCGGTTTGCCCGGAAGCATATCTTCCTGCTGCCGCACATACGGCACGATCTTCTCGGCCGGCTGAATCACACAGCCGCTCAACCCGGCGAACGCAAGCGTCGCACCCATAACCTTAAGAAAACTTCGGCGCGTAACCGGGTCGTTCCATTCTTCGCCGTGCGCCGGATATTCACGCTTTACAAATTCTTCAAATTCAGGAGCGTCGACAAACTCTTCGACGCTTCGCCAATAATCCTTACCGCTTCCTCCAAGGATCCGGTCACGCATCAACGCAAAGTTTTGTTTACTTTCAGGACTTGGCATTTTCTATTGCTTCCTCAATTCAACGACAATTTTTCGCGGTAACGGTTTTTGCGAATTCTATGCCTTTTTCCGGCAAGTTCTCCTACCTATGACAAGTCGAACAGCTCGTCATCATTTCCTTGCTTCTGATCTTGTATTTCGCTTTCAAGTCTAATCGTTCTTCCGTCGTAAGATCGCCGTTCTGCCATTGCATATTAAAGATCTCAGACTTCGGCCGGATGAATTTTTCCGGTTCGCGGTGGCACGCCAGGCACCATTCCATCTGCAGCGTGTTTTCCTGAAAAACCGCAGGCATATTGTCTATCTGGCCGTGACACGTCGAACAGCCGACGCCCTTGGCAACATGAATGCTGTGATTGAAATACGCGAACTCGGGAAGATCGTGAACGCGTTCCCATTCGATCGGCTTATTTTCTCTGTAGCTGGCACGAACCGGTTCGAGATACGGGCTATCAGCCCAGATCTGACTGTGGCAATTCATGCAGGTCTGCGTCGGCGGCATTCCGGCCGATGCGGTTGTCTCAACGGTTGAATGACAATAGCGGCAATCGATTCCGTCGTCGCCAACGTGATGTTTATGGCTAAACTGGACCGGCTGCTGCTTCTCCAAATATCGGCCCGTAAGGTACGATGAGCGGGCCACCTGCGTATAAACAAGAAACGCCACCCCGCCCAAAACCACAACCATGATCATCGATATCCTGGCGATGTTATTTGCACTTTTATTGAAGAATTGTGCCATTTTGTGAGTTTCTTACGTCCCGCTGTTAACAAAAAATTAGAGTCCGCCATTTCTCAGGTCTTCCGGGAAACCTCGAGCCGGGGAATTTGCGAATTATTTTTGTATGAGAATGCTTAACCGTAAAACTTTTACCAATTCTACTAAATCTAATGGAATCCGCAAATTCCCTGATATAAAAATAAGTTGCGCGGCAGCTCTGCGCAACTTAGATCAAAATTAGCCTGACTCATAAGTGAAATTACCTTTTCGGCAATTCGTTTCTTAATCGTCGTTTGCAATGAGAGCGACGCCGATCGCGGCGGCATTCCGGCCAAGCTCACCGGCAACGATCTGAGTGCTTTCAAACGAAGGGCCGAACGAAAGTTCTTTAGCGCGGCTAATTACGGAATCGAGCAGCAGATGTCCCGCATCCATGATCTCGCCGCCTATCACGATTTTTTCAATGTTTAACAGATTGATCACGCTGGCAATCGCCGTCCCGACATATTCTCCGGTGCGTTCGAGCATCATTTGGGCAAAATCGTCCTGGGTTTGTGCGGCCGCAATTATGTCAGCGATGCCTATCGCCTGTTCATCGAGACTGCTGAGCGACGAAGTGCTGTCCTGCCGAATACGGCTTCTCGCGCGACGTACGATGTTCGCCGATGATGCCACATCTTCAAGACGCATGCCTTCGGAGTTTATAGCTACATACCCGAATTCGCC
The DNA here is from genome assembly GCA_043722725.1 of Chloracidobacterium sp. Taxonomy (GTDB): domain Bacteria; phylum Acidobacteriota; class Blastocatellia; order Pyrinomonadales; family Pyrinomonadaceae; genus OLB17. The sequence continues at coordinate 654 of JAYSON010000090.1, read as the reverse complement.
GGCAAATCCGGCCTTGCCGCGCCAAATTTTTCCGTCAAAAATAAAGGCTCCGCCGACGCCCGATCCGAGCGTCGCGTAAAACATATTGCCGCTTTCGCGGCCGGCCCCGAACCTGAATTCGCCGTAGGCGGCGGCGTTCGCATCGTTTTCGATTATGGATCTTATGCCGGTTGCGTCTTGCACGCCGCCGGCCAGATCGATCTCGGAATGTTCGGGAATGTGGGCGGAAAATGCGACCTGTTGCGTTTCGCGATTGATAAGTCCGGGAACCGCAACGCCCACAGTTTCGAAATCGCCGAAGCCAACGCGGAGATCTTTAATAAACGCGGCTAGCTGCTCGATTGTTCCTCGTGTCCGGTCGAAGGTTGTCGTTCGGGTGTCCAATACCGCGCCGCTATCGTCAATGCAAACGGCTTTAAGGACTGCGGTCGATGCCTCGACGCCAACAAACTTCTGCACCTGACATTGAATTTCAGCCATTTTGCTAACACCTTTTTCGTTTATGATCTCGTGAAACTAACGCGATTTTAGACAGTGGGTACTAAAGTGTCAACAATAGCTCCTTAGGAGCTTCCTGTTTGTAGAAAATCGGGAAACACTATATTTTTGCAAACCCCGAAGGGGCGACTTGAAAAATCAGGTGCGTACAGTGGA
>JAYSON010000089.1:0-3813 GCA_043722725.1 Chloracidobacterium sp. | reverse complement strand
CACGATCTTCTCGCCGGAAAAACTTATTACCTGGTCGAAATTCGACTGGGCGTCACGCATCGAGCCTTCGCCTGAACGGGCGATCTCGCGCAGAGCGTCGGGCGAAATATCTATCTTCTCTACCTCTGCAATAAGGTTTAGCCGATCGAATATTTTCTGCAGCGGGATGGTCCTGAATTCGAACTCCTGACAGCGCGACAGTATCGTTTCCGGCACCTTGTGCAGCTCGGTCGTCGCCATAATAAAGACGACGTTTGGCGGCGGTTCTTCGAGCGTTTTCAGCAGGGCGTTGAACGAGGACTTCGAAAGCATGTGGACTTCATCGATGATAAAGACCTTGTAACGGTCGCGGGCCGGATTGATGTTAATACCGTCGAGAATGGTTTCGCGGACATTGTCTATACCGGTGTGCGAAGCGGCGTCAAGCTCGAACACATCGAGCGACCGGCTTTCGGAGATCTCTATACACGACGGGCACGCCGTCGGGTCATCCAGCCTGCACGGGAGAAGGTTCGGCTTATCTGTTTTATGGCAGTTCAGGGCCTTTGCGAGAAGCCGTGCAGTCGTCGTTTTGCCGACGCCGCGGGCACCCGAAAACAAGTACGCGTGATGCAGACGGTCGTGCTCAAGGGCATTGCGCAGCGTTTGCGTAATGTTTTCCTGGCCCGTAATCTCTTCAAAGGTCTGCGGGCGCCATTTTCTTGCGATCACCTGATAGGACATTTCGCTATAAGGATAAAGGATAAAGGATAAAGGATAAAGTTCGGAGACGAGATTGGCGGTAATTTTACCCGTTTGAGAGTGAAAAAACGGCCTTTCATTCCGGGCGATGGAAAAAGCCGGTCTGGTGCGCGAGAAAAGGCTTCTGGTGACGTAGATTTCGCATTCCGACGCGCGAAAAACGAGTCTTCGTGAAGGGACGAAGAAGGGTTAAATAAAAATAGAAAAACACCGATTTTTGCCCAATTTTCGCAGCCATTGCTCTTGCCCCGCCCGCCACCGCAGCTACCGCCGGATTCTCTCCTCTGCCGCCTCCGCCACCGGATTTTCCGGCCCGCCGCTGCCGCCGTTTTTCCTGCTTTTGAGGTCTAAGGTCATTCGCGGCTTTGCCACCCTAAATTATCGGAAAAGCATAGTTTTTCCGCAAATAGAGCGGCGAAGCCGCGAAAGCAAAAAGTTATTTTTTAATAGCTGCAACGCCATCCTGAATGGGCTGTGCCCGTCTATTTGCGGAGAAGCTGAGCTTTTCCGCGACCATTCCATACTTCTTGCGGCTTTGCCGCTGTCCGCTAGTAGAAAACGGCGGCATAGCCGCAAGATTATAGGCGAGCTAACGGAAAAGCATAGCTTTTCCGCAAATAGAGGGGCGAAGCCGCGAAAGCAAAAAGTTATTTTTTAATAGCTGCAACGCCATCCTGAATGGGCTGTGCCCGTCTATTTGCGGAGAAGCTGCGTTTCTCCGTGACCGCTCCATACTTCTTGCGGCTTTGCCGCCGTCCGCTATTAGAAAGCGGCGGCATAGCCGCAGATTATAGGCAGGCTAACGGAAAAGCAGAGCTTTTCCCCAAATAGAGCGGCGAAGCCGCCCTTGATCGCCAATATTTCACCCGGAATCATCAACTCCCTCAACTTATCGTCCGGAGTTCGTTAGTTAAACGTAAACGATTGAACCCGCAAATTGCCGTAACAGGTAGCTTTATCAATCCCTCTCTAGCCGACAGATCTAACGGGCTTGATGTACTTCAATTCGCTCAGCCAAAACATCTGAAAATCGGCAGCGACATCCGCGATCTCTTCGGCGATTGAATCTAAATCATCAACAGTATAGGGTTGAAATTGATGTTTTAGGCCGTTTTTCATTTTGCTCGTGGTCTTGATCCGGGTAATCGTCTCCTTTGATTCGCCAACAGCCCATACGGAGTGAGTTATCACATTCCTCTTTTCTTCAGCAGAAATCAATCGCTTCAGAATCTGCTCAAGTTTCTCCATCCTTGTCTTCGAAGCGGTACAATTTCTGAACAGGGACGCAATCAAAGCGACGAGTCCCTTGAAGCTTAGTTCTGCCGTTATGATTTGACCTTTAAGCTGATCGACAGTCAATAATTCCCAAATGCCCGATTTGATCGTACTTTCCAACATGGCAAAGTTAACGGTTATCAAACCGATAACTTCGAGATGTTTCTTAGAATGGCTGGCGCCTGAAACCATTTTTCCCATTTTAGGTTCTCCTCAAAAATAGGTACCAACGAAATCGAGGGAACGTCAGTTACCACGACCCGCGCTCGATCTTCAGTATCTCCCCCGGACCCACCAACTCCCTCAATTTATCTCCATGTAAATGATTTCGCCTTCTTCGATCGCGAGGCAAAACGATGTTTCACGGTGCGTGTTCTACGCGTATTTCTTCTTGGCGTTCACGAAAACGATTGTGCCAGTCTTTAAATTGAAGCGTTGTAAATCGCGGTTCCTTGTGATGATCGATGCCAAGACAAATCGTCTTCAATTTCAAATCACCTACAACATCTTCCGGGTATAAATCTGGAATTAACGCCCCGTACATATTAATAGCAAAGAACTCCTGTACCCGAAGATCTGCATCGACCAGATCGGCATGATTGAGATTCGTTCCGATGAGATACGCCTCCCGCAAATTTGCCCCTCTCAGAATTGCACCGTTCAGGCTAGCGTAGCCAAGAAACGTATTTTTTAGATTTGCTTGGGACAAATCGGCTCGATCCAGCGAAGCCCTAAATAGATTGCATCCTTCTAGATCGACTCCTTTCAGATCAAGCGGCAACAATTCTTGCTCAATCCATGATCTACGTCCAATCACGGTGATCGCAGCTTGAATATCAGACTGCGCTCGCACAAATTTCGGGACTTTCGAGCGATTAGGGTTAACCGGCTCGGAGAATGCGGCCTCCCGCAGGAATGCGGACAAAACCTCCATTACGGTCCAATGATCTTTTGATGAATCCTTTGCAATTCGTTCTAGTGCATATATTCCACCCAATCGAACTTGGAGTCTCGCGTCGCCCAACATCTCAATCGATTTGCTAAACCGTTCCGTCAGTTTACCTTCCTCTGTAGCGCGTAAGGTCTGTCGGGCAGTACTGACGCTTTGATACGTGAAAAACAATCCGACGAGCAGTAAGGAGCCACCCACAATCTGCGCAAGTGCAACACGAGAAGCGTTCTCAATATCAGATGCGTTCTTCTCGAACTGAATTATTTCCTGAGCCGTCAAATTCTGCCGCATCTCAATAGATAACGAATTCCGATAATTTGACGCCTGCCAGGTGGGATACAACCAGAAGGCGAGTACTATGAACCCGATAATAATTGAAATTCCTACTCCTACTCGCCAGTCCGTAAAGGAACTTGGATGACTATGAGTTACCTTGTTTGTATTAAGTGCTTTACTCATATCACAATATTACGATTTACTCTCACAAACCTGATAATAAGGTTAGTTCTCGATTTCGACATCGCTACTCGATTCGTTATTTTCCAGCAGATCTTCTGCATATGATTTAATTCCGTCGCCGCCTTCCCTTTATCGGCTATTCGTAAAAGCTGATGATCGGAAAAAGGTAGCGTTGGCCTTTTTTGAGAAGGTCAGGCCAGAGCTCTTTGTCGTGCATCGTCTCGACGCGGGCGTTACGCCGGATCTCGTTTTCGGTCGGCGTAGTTGGCTATTGCTTGCTCTCGGGTGTCGCCGAAAGCGTAGCAATTGCTTTCGTCAAGATCGGTGAAATCCGGGCCGACGACGCAGTATGAATCGCCGTCCAGGAAAATCAACGTCCCGCCGGG
>JAYSON010000088.1:0-8505 GCA_043722725.1 Chloracidobacterium sp. | reverse complement strand
CCCGGTAAAAGAATTTCTGGGCGAGGATTACACATACGGCGAGATCCGCGCCGTCGCGGCGGATTTTCTTAGGGGTTAAAAAGACTACTTTTTGCCTATTCCTATTGTTCGGGTTAGGAGGGCATCACGGCTATTACTTTGCAGAATGATCCTTAATGATCTTCTCAAAGCGTATTGCGTCATCACGCATCGTCATGTTGTTGAAGAAAACATAGGCAAGCCGTTTTTTTGGGATAAGCGAAACAAGTTCCTCAAGTTCACCGTCCTCGTACGTGTATCGCCAGCGCGGGATGCCGTGGAGGCGGTAATAGCAGTTCTTTGGCGTAACGGTTGGCCAGGCGAATGGGTCGACGGCATGCCATAGGTCCAAATCCTCGCAAATATCCTTCACTACCTTATCGTCCCAATCACCACGCGGTTCCCAGGCGAAGTTCAGTTTTCCGCGCTTGATGCCGCTCATGAATTGCTTAAGATTCGAGATGTTCTCGTCGGTTGGCTTAAATTTTGCGGGACATTGGAACAGAATAGTTCGTGCTTTAAGGGCCTTCGCACAAGCGAGCGTGGTTTTAAGGGCCTCCTTGACGATGTCGGTCGGCTTGAAAAAACCAGACTCCTCCAATTCCTTTTCGGTCAGCTGTTTTCGAAGGCGTTTGTAGGTAGGGCTGGTCGATTCGTGCGTGATCAGTTGCCATGCTTTAAGCGTAAATTCGAAACCGGCAGGGAGATCTGCTCGCCATTTTTCTAGCGTTGAAATTTGCGGCGGTTGATAAAATGTGTGCTGGATCTCGACGGTAGAGAGAACCTCTGCGTATTTCTCCTTCGTGTCGCGAAAGCCGCAAGTTCCGATGCTGATCCTACCTGCCATTTTGTCTCGCCGATATTAAAGTGCCATTGAGTAGGGAACTACGTAGATCACGACGGCTGTGTAATGCAGAATGCTGCCGGCGAGGACGAAAACGTGAAATATAGCGTGATGATGCCGGATGCGCTTCCAGGGAAAAAATACTACGCCAAGCGAATAGGCGAGGCCGCCGGCGATTGCTAATGCCACGGGCATTATGCCCAGCGAATTGAAAAGCGGCTGCACCGCAAAGACTCCCAGCCAGCCCATTATCACGTACGAAGTAACGGTTATCGCCGGATATCGATCGCCGAAGATGAGCTTGAGTATGATACCGATTCCCGCAAAAGCCCAAAAAGCGGCGAGCAAGGCCCGGCCAAATGAGCCGCCGGAAATTACCAGCCCGAACGGTGTGTAGCTGCCTGCGATGAGCAAATAAATACAGCAATGATCGACGATCTGGAGTGTTTTCTTGAGTTTCGGAGAGGTCGTTCCGTGATACACTGTCGAGGCCGCGTAGAGAATTACGAGCGACGATCCGTAAACGACGGAGCTAAGAATGTACCACGGATCACCGCGTAGACCTGCAAGGACCGTCAAAATAACAAACCCGACCAAGCTTAGCAACAGGCCAAAACCATGCGTTAAAGTATTCGCAAGTTCCTCGACAGGTAATTCGTTTAGCCTTTTTCTTATCATTGCGGTTCGACCGTATTCCCTAAAACAGAATACACCGAATACAATGTACGGACCAAAAAAAGTTGGGTAATATTAGTGTAATGGACTACGTAATTAAAATTCGGAATCGGAGGTAGCCCTTTCGCGGCGGGCAACGCCGGATTCGTATGCGGCATTTTCGACTTCTTTGGCAACTGCTTCGCCAACGCGGCGGTCAAAAACTGAAGGGATTATGTAGTCGGGGTGCAGTTCATCGTCGCCTATAATCGACGCTATCGCGTTTGCCGCCGCGAGTTTCATGGCTTCGTTGATCTGCGAGGCACGGCAATTCAATGCACCCCGAAAGATGCCTGGAAAGCAAAGAACGTTGTTGATCTGATTTGGATAGTCGGATCGTCCCGTCGCCATTACCGCCACCAGTCCGGCGGCGTCCTCCGGCATTATCTCCGGTATCGGGTTGGCCATGGCAAAGACGATCGGATCCTTCGCCATTTTTTTAAGGTCCTCTTCCGTGATTACACCGGGCGCGGACAGACCGAAGAAAACATCCGCTCCTTGAATAACGTCGTGAATACTGCCCGTTTCTTTATTAAAGTTTGTGTTGCGGGCGTACCAATCTTTTACCCAGTTCATATGTTCGGTGCGGCCTTCATAAAGGGCGCCACTCTGATCGCAGCCCACTATGTTTCTGACGCCCGCGGCCATGACGATCTTGGAGCACGCGACTCCGGCAGCTCCAACGCCGTTGACCACGAGCTTGATGTCTTCCATCCGCTTGCCGACTATCTTTAACGCATTTATTAGTGCAGCAAGAACAACTACCGCGGTGCCATGCTGATCATCGTGAAAGACCGGAATATCGAGTTCTTCTTTCAAGCGTTCTTCGATCTCGAAGCAGCGTGGAGCCGAAATGTCTTCGAGATTGATCCCGCCGAAGGCAACCGAAATGTTCTTGATAGTTTGGACGATCTCGTGCGGATCTTTCGTGCTCAGGCATATCGGGAACGCATCAACACCGCCAAACTCTTTGAACAACTGGGCCTTTCCTTCCATAACGGGCATTGCAGCGGCCGGACCGATATCGCCAAGGCCTAAAACAGCAGTACCGTCCGAAATGACCGCGACCGTGTTCTTTTTGATGGTTAAGTTGAACACTTTTTCAGGGTCCTTCGCGATCGCCATGCAGACACGGGCGACGCCCGGCGTGTAAGCCATCGAAAGATCGCTGCGGGTTTTGAGCTGCATTTTCGATACGACTTCGATCTTGCCGCCGAGATGCATTAGAAAAGTTCGGTCGGAAACGTTGATAACTTCAACACCATCGATGTCGTTGGCAGCGGCGATTATTTCTTCATCATGTTTCTCGGAAGAAGCGTTGACCGTGATGTCCCGGATGAGGAAGTCTTTGCCGACGCTGACGATATCAATGCCTTCGATGTCGCCGCCGGCCCTACCGATCGCGGTTGTGATCTCTCCAAGTTTCCCGGGCATGTTATGAATCCGGATTCGAAGGGTCAGGCTGTAGCTGGCATTAGGTGTCGGTTTATTGGACATAGCAAAAGGTTAACGTTCTCGACATTTATTGGCAAATCGGGGGGTGGGGTGGGGCACTTTGTACGGGAAATGTAAATGCAAATTGCATGACCTCAGTTGTGCCTCTGCGGTTGAAAACTTTGATCAGAGTCAATCCGGAGCTCACAAAACATGCACCCTTGATGCGTGCCGATGGACCAACGTCCCGCTAAAGCGACTCAACGAATTCTTAATTGCTTAGGGATGAATAGTCAATTATCAATTATTAGGTGTTGTTGATAATCTATTGTCTGCCCGAAGATAAATTGAACTACGTACATTATCAATATCAGGAAGGAAATTTCGGCAACGATTAGCTATTTGCGATCGCTTTTAAAGCCATGCAGACGGCACATTTTAAGGTGGATGCGATGAAGTGCGGCAGCATTCTCGCGCAATAAGCGGTTGTATGAAGAAGGTTAGAATAAATTATATTGAGCGAAAATTTAACTACTTTGTAAGTCTCGAAAAGGTCTTCCGGCAAATCGAAAAAAGTTTGGACCGTGAAAAGTTCGAGGTTTCGTTTCAGCAGATGCCGTATTTGAACACTCTTTTCGGGATGTTAAAAAATTTGCTTTTTTTTCGCTTAAAGAAAAATGCGGACATTTTTCATGTAACGGGAGACTGCCATTACATAGCATTGATTCTCCCGCGTCAAAAAACAGTTTTAACGATTCACGATTTACGATTTCTGCATGCCCGATCCGGTCTGCGCCGCTGGGTTTTGAAAAAAATTCTTCTCGATTTGCCTTTGAAGAGATTAAAATATGTTACGGCTATTTCGGCGGCGACACGAGACGAAATCCTTAGTCAATCAGACTGTGAACCCGGAAAGATCCGAGTCATTGAAAATCCGCTAGACGACCTTTTTTTATTGGACGATGAACAGAAATTCAATGCCGCAAATCCTAATATTCTGCAAATAGGAACATCAGCCAATAAAAATGTTGCCAATTTGATTCGAGCGATCGAAGGAATGAATTGCCGTCTAACTCTTGTCGGTCAATTGGACGACGAAACGAAAAAACTGCTTTTGGAAAAACAGATTCGGTATGAAAATAAATCCGAATTGGATAACGAGTCATTAAAACGCGAATATCAAAATGCTGATTTAGTTGTGTTTTGTTCGGTTTATGAAGGTTTCGGGCTGCCTGTAATCGAAGCTCAAGCGATGCGAACGCCGTTGGTGACAAGCAATATCAGCCCGCTCAAGGAGGTTGCCGGCGAGGGCGGTGCCGTGATGGTCGACCCGTTCGATTACAAAAGCATTCGCGAAGGAATCTTAAAGATCATCGACGACAGCGGGCTGCGCGAAAATCTGCGGGAAAACGGTTTGAAAAATATACAAAGATTCCGACGGCGGGCAATCGCCGCAAAATATGAATCGCTTTACCGCGAAATAATAAAAAATTCAATCTTGTCCGAATGATAAAGAACGCACTCAAAACTTTGATACCGGCCGCCGTCCTGCAATGGCGCAGCCGACGGATTGCCAAGCAAAACCAGCAAAAATTTTCCGGCAAAAGCGCCGTCGAGACGTTTAGTGAGATTTACGACGAAAACATTTGGGGCGGTAATTCGGGAGAGTTTTATTCCGGGGACGGATCGACCGAAATATTCGCAAATCAATATGCAGCAGCGATCAAAAAATTTATCGCGGAAAATGACGTCACCGGTGTAGTGGATCTGGGCTGTGGAGATTTTCGCGTCGCGGCAAAGTTTATCTCAAACGAAATTCACTACACGGGCGTGGATATCGTTGAGTCGTTGATCGAGCATAATCTGCAAGAGCATGGCAATGAAAATATCGATTTTCGCCGTTTGGATATTGCCGAAGACGATTTGCCCGAGGGCGATCTTTGCCTGATTCGACAAGTTCTTCAGCATCTTTCAAACACTGAAATTGCTAAAATATTGAGCAACTGTCGAAAGTATAAATTTCTGCTCGTTACCGAGCACTATCCGCCGCCGGATCGCATAATCGTTCCAAATATAGACATCCCGCACGGGCCGGGAATGCGCATTTATTACGATTCGGCAGTTTTTTTAGACAAACCACCGTTTGATCTAAAAAATATTTCGCTTTTGCTGGACGTCGAGGCGGAAGAACAAACGCGGATAAAGACTTTTGTAATAGACAGCCGGCAAGGGAATTCAAACAGGTAAGCCGCTGATATACAAGCCTCTTTTACTCGACGTAAGAAGCAAAGGGACGGAGCATGCCGCGCATGATGCCTTGAACCACGACTTTGTCGGCAGCGAATATTATCGATTCATAGTTTGAGTTGGCCGGACGAAGCTCCGTTTCAACTCCAACCTGAAAGAACTGACCGAGCACCAGTTGTTCGCTGTTAGCCATTGCAACAACAATGTCGCCCCTGCGGGCGTATGATCTCTTCTCTAAAATCACAATATCGGACTCGCATATATGCTTGTCGATCATCGAATCGTTCTGCACCTTGAATGCAAAAACGTCGTCGGGCAACAGGGAGCCTATCATAAATTTTGGTATCGCAATTTCCGAATGCGTCCAGCCTTCGGCGCCCTCATCGAGAGGGCTGATATCCCGTAATTCGATCTTGCAGACCGAGTCGGAGATCACGTTTTGCATGTGGAGTTCGAGACCGAAGGTGCCATTTTCACGCCGCCGCGAGATAAGGCCCTGAGTTTCGAGAGCTTCGATATGCTTCGCAATTCCCGCCTTCGACGAAACCCCCAAGTGCCGTGCGATCTGCTGGTAAGACGGCTCATAACCGTTTCGCGTAACGTACCGTGTTATGAAGTCGAGGACTTCCTTTTGGCGTTTCGTGCGCGGCTGCATCACTTGATTGTATTAAACTGCAACGAAAGTTCAAGGCAAAGGCGAGCTTTGCAGATAAGGGAAGATAAGGAAATGGTTGAGTTTGAAACAATCCAGCACCAAATCAGCACGGTGAAGCTTGAACTCTGAACTTTGGAATTTGGTATAATTCGATCTCAAAGCAATTTTGGAGGCTGACTTTATTAACGGTATTCACGGATTTACACAGGGGCTGAAGCACAACCAAGTTCGCCGCATCGAGAAGCTGGCGACGAGACGGGTCCCTTCGGACCAGATAGTTTCGCAGGAACTTGCGAGGCAGATGTCGGAGATCTCGCACGAAACGGGAAGGCAGATCGGAGTTCTTCTCAACCGCAAGGGCAAGGTCGAATATGTGATGGTCGGCACGGCGAAGCGGCTCGAAATGCCCGATTTTGGCCGCTCACGTGTTTCGACCGACCGTTTTCGTGGCCTTCGCTGTGTGCATACCCACCTTCTTGGCGAAAAACTCACGCAGGACGATCTTACGGATTTAGCGCTTTTGCGGCTCGATCTGATGTCGATCATCCAGATAGATAAATCGACAGGATTGCCGGGATTGGTCTATTCCGCCCATCTTTTGCCAACGAATGCGGAGACGCTGGAACATGAAACGGGAACCAAGCCGTATGAGTTTCTGGAGCCGGAGATTCCATCACAGCTAAGCACTGATTTTACGGAGCTGATCACGTCGCTCGAAAGCGAGATGACCCGTATTCGGATGTCGGCGAGGGCTCGTGATACGAAAGGTGACCGGGCTATTCTCGTAAGCGTGACCACCGGATACGCCGATGAAGCCGAGGAGTCGCTTGCCGAACTCGAAGAGCTTGCAACCTCGGCGGACGTCGTCGTATTGGATAAGATCATTCAGCGTAGGCCGAAGATCGACCCGAAAACGCTGATTGGGCGCGGTAAGCTTGAGGAGCTTCTGATCCGCTCAATGCGGCTCGGCGCCGATCTGATCATTTTCGATTCCGAATTAACGCCGACGCAGGTCCGCATTTTGTCGGAGGCGACCGATCTGAAAGTGATCGACCGGCCGCAGCTTATTCTCGACATTTTTGCCCAGCGGGCGCAGTCACGCGAGGGTAAATTACAGGTCGAACTTGCACAGCTAAAATATCTGCTGCCGCGATTAGTTATGGGACAAAATTCGGCGTTTTCGCGGCTGGCGGGCGGCATCGGCGGGCGAGGGCCGGGCGAAACGAAGCTTGAGACCGACCGGCGGCGTGTTCGCGATAAGGTTGCCCAGCTTGAGAAGCAGGTCGAGGGGCTTCGGCGGCAGCGATACGAGCGGAGGAAGAACCGGGCGCAGAAGGATTTGCTCATGGTATCGCTGGTTGGCTACACGAATGCCGGTAAATCGACGCTTTTAAATTCACTGACACAGAGCGATGTTTACGCCGAAAAGAAAATGTTCGCGACGCTCGATCCGACTTCGCGGAGGCTCCGGCTCCCGTATGAGCAGGAAGTTATTATCAACGACACCGTGGGATTTATTCGCGATCTGCCGGCGACGCTTGTCGCTGCGTTTCGTGCGACGCTTGAAGAGATTTCGGACAGCGATCTTCTCGTGCATGTCGTGGATGCGTCGAATCCGGGCGCGATTCAACAGATCGCATCGGTGGATAAAATTCTTGCCGATCTGAAAATGAACGAAATACCGCAGTTAATTGTGTTGAACAAAACCGATCTGACCGCCGCGGCGACGCTCGAGATCCTGATGCGGCAAATCTCACTTGACAAAGATGTTCCATACGTGGCAGTTTCGGCTATTCAACGCGAGACACTCAAACCGCTCGTCGAACACATCGCTACCCGCATTGGCAGTTTTACCGTCGAGGAGACCGGCGATGCATACGAGAAAACAGCCTGATCGGATTTGTTTCTTGCTTTTGTTCCGTGTTTTCTGTGTCTGTGCGTTCTGTGGTTCTAGTCTTTTACCTTATAAGGCGCAAAGAAAATAGCCTAACCGCAGAAGACACGGAATACGCACACGCAAGGCACGGATCAGAAGCCCAAGAACACGCAAGGCACGGAAAAAGAAAACGGAACGCATGGAAAAAGAAGATTGATTGATGAGTAAACGAGCACAGGAATTAAGTTCTTCTGCGACGCGGTGGCGGAGACGGGCTTGGGAATCCGTTTCGGAGCCCTTTGCACGCCTTTCGGAGAATCAGAGGTTTTGGCTTGGATTCACCTTTCTGTGTCTGGTGACTACCTTATTGATAAACAATCCGATCTGGCGTGCTTCGGGAGAACAGTTTTACAAAGAGGGCGATATTGCCCGCGAGAGTGTTATCTCGCCTGCCGATATTTATTTTGTCGATGAGGAAGAAACCGAGCGGATCCGGCAGACGGCGAAGGAAACGGTAGCTCCTACCTTTACCTTCGAGCCAAAGCGGGCCGACGAAGCCGTTCAAAGTTTTCGTTCGGCGTGGGAGAGTTTGAAAAGGAAGTCCGACACTCCAACCGGTGCGAATAAGGCCACTTCGAAATCGGAAAACAAGGCCAATTCGAACGCGAAAACAGACGTACGCTGGACGGGAGTCGGCGGTGCGGACCTCGGTAAAGT
>JAYSON010000087.1:0-11039 GCA_043722725.1 Chloracidobacterium sp. | reverse complement strand
TCGTATTTCGACATGCTTTCGGTCGCACCGGTGCCGCCTTCGCTGACCCATCGGAACTTCACGCCTCTATTTGCTTTGTCGTAAAATGAGCTTTCGGTTCCAAGCGGCTTTACCTGCTGGTACTCAAACCGCTCGTAACCGCCCGTCGGGTAATCTATCCGAGTGATCTCGCCGTACGAGTTGTATTTAAACCGGTACGATGAGCCGTCAGGCAGTTCGATTTGTGAAAGAACGACCGGATTGGAATTGGCATGACCTCCGCAGGCAAGAAATCCGACAGACGCGAAAAGAGCATTGGGTACGGCTGTCGGCGGCTGGCCGCAATCGTGAGCGCCCAGTGGCTGTAAGGACTGGTTCGAATCCAGAACATTAGTAAGCTCGGCCCAGATAAGATTGTACGCTCTCGTGACGCTGCCGATTCCCGGATAATAATATGTGTCCGTCCCAACCGTTTGAGCAGTTTGCAATATTTGCCCCGAAAGAGGAAGCGGCACCGGATTTGAGATCAGCCGCCCAAGCGTGTCGGTTGTCTGCGTCTCAGTGAGAGTCGTCTTGTTGCCGTGCCGGTCGATAAAGGTGGTCGGTGTCGCGGCGGCTCCGGCGAAAAAATAACGTCCGCCGTCCGGCAAAAACAAAATGGTGGTTGTCGTTCCCATCTCAAGCCGCATCCGCGAGCCGTCAACCGAGAGAAATGTCCCGGTCTTATCCGCCGCTGTCGGTGAGGGTGACGCTCCCCGCTCATAAACCGCGTCGTCCTTGCGAAACTCGACGCTTGAGCCGCCCGGCATCACGACGCGTACCCGCTTGACATAGAAAAGTGCCACATTGTCCGGCGATTCGGCTAGTATGTAGGCTTGAGGATCACCATTTGCCGGAACGTAATACATTTCCCTATCATACTGGTCGTAATCGATACGCGGGAGGTTTAGCGTCGAAGTCCACCCGGCCGCCGATTGGGTCGAAAAACGCGGCAGTACGCGAACCGCAATCTGCGGATCGGTCGGAGCCGTGAGAGTTTTTAATTCCCAAACCTTTGACGAATAGCTAATCCCGACCGGCACCGAGTTTCCAGCCCGTCCGGGCAATCCGGCTAGCGGGATCGAAAGTTCCATTGCCAAAGTCGAGGGATTGACGCGGGCATTACTGCGAAGTGCTTGATCGGCTCTATAATCGTTGTGCCTGTCACCCTGCGCAAAACCCGCGATGAAGAAAACAAGCATCAAACCGGCACAAAGGCCGCTTGCAATCAACGAACTTAACCAACTTGAAATAAAACCTCTAACAGCGATGCCTTTTTTCATATTCTACCTCTCTACACTCATTCTCGACCCACTACGCTTCAGCAATTGCTAAACTTTTAAGACTCGAAATTACCGCCGGTAAAATGCCGGGACGGGAATGTCGCCGGATTGGCCCCAGGCTTGTTGTCTTAGCGTGTTTGTAGCGGATTGGCGGATGTACCAGTTGCCGTTTGAGTCGCGCCAGGTGGCGATGTCGCATTTGCCGTCGCCGTCGTAGTCGTTTGGGACAGGGATGTCGGAAGCAAGTTGCCAGGTAGTTACAGAAGTTGCGGCAGTTGCAGAGTTTCGGATTATCCAGTCGGCTCCGCTTTTTATTGCAAAGTCTGCTTTGCCGTCGCCGTCATAGTCGCCGCAGACGGGTTGTGTGCTGGATTGTTGGAAAGAGATTACCTGCCAGCCGCCGTTGCTGCTGTTGACAGAATAAAACTTTTGCTCCGAAGGGCGCCAGATGGCGATGTCGGCTCTGCCGTCGCCGTCGTAATCGGCCGAGACGGGAATGTCATTCGTAGCTCCCCAGGTGCTGTAGTAAAAACCATTCGTAGTGCCAAGGACGTACCAATTGTTATCCGACGGGCGGAAAACGGCGGCATCGGTGCGTCCGTCGCCGTCGTAGTCGGCTTGGGCGGGTTTGTCGCCCGCTATGCCAAATGCGTAGGGCGGCGGGAATGTGTTGCTACCGCTGTAAACGATGTACCACTGGCTGTTCGAGGGCCTGAAAATAGAAAAATCCGTCTTCCCGTCGCCGTCGTAATCGCCCGGCACTGGAATGTCACCAGACTGGCCCCAATTCGCCAATGTCTGTTGCGAACCTTGCCCGCCAAGCACCCACCATTGCCCGGTCGATGGCCGCCAAACCGCAAGATCAGTCGGAGGTGCGGCGTTTGCATTCGCATCCTCGACCGCAAGTAATCTGGAACCGGCGTAGAGGTATTCTTTACTTAACTGCGGCGTCGGCGACGGCAACGGAGCGGCGAGCGGATTCCAACTGCTCGATGCATTCCTCGGCAGCTTGTTTCCAAACCAACCCGTCTTTTCACCCGTCATCGGATCGGTCGACGGCAGCCAGCCGTTACTGGCCATTGCCCCGAGAGCAATCACAGCTATAAGACAAAACGCAGAGATACCCACAAAAAGCTTTTTGCGGTTTTTTACCTTAAACAATTCGGGCAGAGACATAATTGAATCTCCTGACGAAAACTAAATTGTAAAAATTAGCGACAGAATCGGATGCAATCACTTTGGAATATTCTCAAGCCAAAGTAAACAACTATTTTTCCTAGCCGAAATTTTTCGCAAATCCGCGAACTTTTACGGAATTATTACGGCGGCCTCCCGCTTCCGACTTGTATATCGGGACTGCGATTTTCCATTTCCATCGAAAAACTCGTATAATTTGAGGTGTAGATTTAATCGTTTTTACCTGCTTGAGAAAGGGATCGATTTGGCTAACTGTCAATTATGTCGTCATTAAGACTTACAACAAGCCTTCAGCAAAGGATGATTCTTACGCCGCAGCTGCGTCAGAGGATCGAGATGCTGCAGATGACTTCGTTGGAGCTTGATGAGCTGATCGAACAGGAGCTTGTCGCAAATCCGGTTCTTGAGGAAGTGCAGCCGGGCGACGAAGTTCAGGAAATTTCTGATAACATTCTCGATCAAAACGCTGACGGCCACAACGAGGGTTTTGAGAACGGTTCGGATGCCGGCGATGCTCAGTTTGCCACCGACAGCTTTGGTGAATTTGCACAACAAGCTGACAGCATCGTTGCTGAAAATCCGTCTGAAAATGGATTTGATGAGGCTGGATCGTCAGACTTTGAATCGGGCGATGAAACGGCACAGGAAAGATCCGATGCGTTCGAAGAGATTGATTACGGAAGGGAATTCCAGGATTATCTCGATCCGGGATACCGAACCCAGGAAATCGAATACAAGGATGATGCTCCCAGCTTCGAACAATTCCTTTCGCATACGCCGTCGCTGAGTGAACACCTTGAATGGCAGTTGAATCTGCAACCAATTAGCGACGCACTCGAGGAGGCGGCGGTTTGCATTATTGGCAACCTGGATGATGACGGACGGCTGAATGCGACACTGGAAGACATTGCGGGAATGTCCTCTTGTTCTTTGGAGAAAGTAGAGAAAGCGCGAAAGATCGTGATGGGGCTCGATCCTGTCGGCTGCGGAGCGATCGACGTTAAGGAATGTCTTCTCGCGCAATTGGAGTCAAACGGACACGGGGAGAGTCTCGCTGCCGAACTCGTTCAAAACCACCTTGAGGATTTGCAGCCGCATCGTCTGCAGCATTTGGCAAAGAATACGGGATTCGATCTTCACGAACTGGACGAAGAAATTAATAAAATCAGAGTTCTCGACCCGTATCCCGGAAGGCGATTTTCAACCGAAGATTCAATTTTTGTCGCCCCCGAAGTATATGTGGAAAAGATCGATGATGAATATCTCATATATTTCACCGATGACGGCAGCCCGCGGCTTCGGATCAGCCCGACATATCATCAGCTCCTGGATCAAACTGAAACCTCGAAAGAGGCAAAGGATTTTATCAAGGAAAAGGTTCGCTCGGCGGTCGACCTTCTTCGCAATATCGAGCATAGGCGGCAAACTATTTACAGGGTAGTCGAGTGCATTGTAGACCGGCAACGGGATTTTCTCGACAATGGAGTTGAGTACATAAAACCTATGATGCTGAAGGATGTTGCCGAAGATATCGGAATGCATCTTTCGACTATTTCACGTGTTGTAAACAGAAAGTACGCTCACACTCCTCAAGGTGTTATCGAGCTCCGACGGTTCTTCAGCGAAGGCATGATGAATGAGGACGGAGAAGAAGTTTCGACAAGAATCCTCAAGCTCCGGATCAAAAAACTGGTCGAGGAAGAAGATACCAAAAAGCCGTTTACGGATGAGCAGATCGCAAAGGTTTTGAGCAAAGAAGGCGTGAAACTGTCGCGGAGAACCGTCGCGAAATATCGCGATCAAATGAGCATACCGGGTTCACGCGAACGGAAAACTGTAATCTGATCTTAACTGCACGTTTTTGACTTGTATTTCACAGCCTAAAAAGGGGGAACGTATGATTTTTGAATACACTGGAAGGCATATCGACGTAACACCTGCATTGCGTACGCACGCAGAGGAACATTTTAGTAGAATCGACCATCTCTTCCACGGTAAAGCGACCAAGGCGCATATCATCCTCGAAGTTGAACGCGGACGGCATCGCGCCGAGATCATCGTTAATTGGAGGAACGATGTGCTAACCGCTACCACAAGCCTTGCGGACATGTACCAGTCCTTGTCGCAATCTATCGACAAGATTGAAAAGCAGGCGCTGAAACTTAAGAATAAAGTAATTGATAAGTCTCATCGTGCGACGAGAGCGAGTTCGATTGTTCAGAAAAATACAGAAGTGAAACCCGCTCCGGTTGGTGCCCAAATTATTAGTGCAACGGGATATGAGGTCAAGCCTGTAACCGTCGAGGAGGCAGCACTGCTGCTTGAGGAGCAAGTAGAGAGTTTTCTTGTGTTTAGAAATGCCGAGAACCATGGAGTATCCGTGATCTACAAACGGACGGACGGCAATTACGGCCTGATTGAACCTTAAAAGGAATCAAAAGCACCGGCCGGCCCCCGGGTATCGTTAATGTCCGCGAACTTGTTGGGGAAGTATTGAGCTGCTAGCCTGAAACGTCAGAGCATGGAGTCTTTTACGGCCGGTCAATTCGGGTAGAAGTCTTCCAACTTTGGTAGAAACATCAGTTAGCATTCTCATTCTGCGCAGATCCTGTGTTGACGCTACTCGCCAAATGATCGAAAAACACACTTCTTTGATCGGTAGCAATTTGTATTTTCAAACTAAAACACTCAAGCGAGAGTTTTATCGTATATGTCGGGGATTTCAAAAGAAACCATAGCTCTTCCCGGATTTGTGATCATTACCGGTCTAAGCGGCTCGGGAATGAGTTCGGCAACGAACGCATTTGAGGATCTTGGATACTTTTGTGTTGATAATCTACCTTTAACAATGCTTTCCACATTTGCCCGGCTCCTCGTTCCAGATGATGAGGAAGTGGCGGCGATCGAGAAGGCAGCATTGGTAATTAATATCCGAGAACGCCATTTTTTATCGGAGTTTCCAGGCGAGGTCAAAAAGCTGAGCAAGAAGAAGCTAAAGCCTTACGTTGTTTTCTTTGAAGCTTCCGATGACGTTTTGCGGCGAAGGTTTTCAGAGACACGCCGACCGCATCCCGCCGATAAAGGCAAAGGGCTTCTTCCGGCCATACGTGCGGAGAAGAAGGCGATGGAGGACATTAGAGGCCTTGCGGACCTTATTATTGACACGTCCGGACACACGGTACATACGCTTCGAAGACTGATCGTTCAAAAATTCAGCCACGGCTCAGAGGCGTCGCCTTTGAAGGTTCTGATCGTGAGTTTCGGACATAAATTCGGTAATCCGCTTGATCTCGATCTTCTATTCGACGTCAGACACCTTCCAAATCCCTATTTTGAAAGCTCTCTTAAGGCATTAACCGGAGAGAATCCGCGCATTATAAGATTTCTCGAAAAGCACGATGAAGTTCGGGAGACGGTCGAGCGTTTTTCAGACATGCTGAACTATTTGCTTCCGTTTTACCGAAAAGAAGGGAAATCATATTTGACGATCGGGATCGGCTGTACCGGTGGACGACATCGCTCGGTGATGGTCGCGAACAAACTCCGGGATTCACTGAAAAAAGCCGATTACAACGTTTCGGTTGTCCATCGTGATATGCAAAAATAGGGTTAGGAGAGATTTTTTGGATACTCTGCACTTTGATAAATTTATGAATATGAATAAAGTCGGCGGAGTAATAGTTTCACACGGTCAATTGGCAAACGAGCTTCTGGCGGCGGCGGAAACGGTCATCGGCAACCTTAGTCACATAGTTGCCGTTTCCATCGGTTGGCACGATGATGTCGATGCCGCGAAGGACGAGATCGCCCGTGCCATCAAAAATGTCTCGCAAGACGTTGGCGTTCTGCTTATGACCGACATGTTTGGCGGAACCCCAACGAATATTTCGGCGATGTTTCTCGAGGAAGGAAAAGTCGAGATCGTCACAGGGGTGAATCTCCCCATGGTTATCAAGTTTGCTTCTCATCCGGAAGAAGCGACTCTCAGCGACTTAGCTAAAGAGGTAGAAGAAGAAGGCAAGCAATCTATTTATCGTACTGCGGCATTGCTCGAACCGAGCAGGATGAAGAAGGATGCTTGAGGGAACAGTGAAGGTGATCAATCAACTTGGGCTTCATGCTCGAGCTGCCGCCCAGCTTGTCCGTCTTGCCGGAGGGTTCAAAAGTCGCATCACAATTAAAAGAATAGACAGTTCAGAGTTCGTAGATGCGAAATCGATGCTAAGCGTCTTAACCATGGCGGCATCCATGAATACGGCTCTGGAAGTTAATGTTAGCGGTGAAGATGAAACAGCCGCGTTCGAAGCAATTTGCGATATGTTCAGCTCCGGTTTTGGTGAAATATAAGCGACTTAGAAATGGAATTCAACGACAAACCGGGTAATGGAAAAAGCGTAGAGATCATAGGCATCCCGCTTGGGTTTGGCGCCGGAAAAACGGGGAGTGAACTCGGTGTTGAAGCGATGCGTCTTTCGTCGATACGCGGAAAGCTCTTAATCGATCACATCCATGATCTCGGGTACGATGTCTCCGATTTCGGCGACGTTGAAGTTGTCAAGCCGAATCGGCCTTCATTGGCCAACGAAAACCCAAAGTATTTACCTGAGATGCTTGCATCATGCCGCAACATGGCTGCATCGCTGAAGCGAATTCTAAGCAGGAATTCCATGCCGGTAATTTTGGGCGGCGATCATTCGATCGCGATCGGGACGATTTCCGGGATTTCATCTTATCTTCGCGAGCGGAACGAGGATCTCGGTTTGATCTGGTTCGATGCCCACGCCGACATCAATACTCCTGATTCTTCTATCTCCGGAAACGTTCACGGCATGCCTCTTGCGACGCTCCTAGGCCTTGGAAATGAAGAACTTGTTTCGCTCGAAGAATTCTCTCCAAAATTGAATCCAAAATACTGCGCTCATGTTGGAGCAAGGGATTTGGATACCGGCGAGAGGCGGCGAATCCACGAGCTGGGAATGAGGGATAATTTCTTCACGATGAGTGATATTGATAGACGAGGAATGCTGGCATGTGTGGAAGATGCTCTTAAGATCGCGTCGAAGGCGTCAGGCGGATTTGCGGTCACATTCGACGTTGACATGATCGATCCTCGATTTGCACCCGGATCCGGAACTCTGGTTCGCGGCGGAACGACATACAGAGAGGCCCACCTGGCATTGGAAACCATCGCTGAACACGGCGGCATGCGGTCATTTGAAATAGTTGAGGTAAATCCTATGCTTGATCAGAGC
Organism: Chloracidobacterium sp.; assembly: GCA_043722725.1. Lineage (GTDB taxonomy): Bacteria > Acidobacteriota > Blastocatellia > Pyrinomonadales > Pyrinomonadaceae > OLB17. The sequence goes on along the minus strand of JAYSON010000087.1, from coordinate 3,289 downwards.
AACATTACGGTTGAGCTCGCCTGTGAACTAATTCTGTCAGCCCTTGGAAAAACCATCTTGTAAAAGTTAAGATTGCCGTCTTGAAGCCGTCAAATGAATATATAAAGCTGCTTACGAGGTCGTAAACATATTTTGCACAAGTATAATTTATGCGTTCGAGTTTGATTTCGTCATATGAAAACTAGTATAGGGATAATTTTTGGAGGACGCTCCGGCGAACACGAGATATCGATTCGCTCGGCGAATACTGTTATTCAGCAGATCGATGCTGAACGCTATGAGATCGTACCAATGGGGATCTCCGGAATAGGTGTCTGGCTGAATCCCCTCGAGTCGGCGGCGATGCTCAGCGAAGATGCCCGGAAAGCATTGCCGGCGGACCTGGAAGCCTTTGAAGGCTCGCAAATCGCATTGGTAGGTGATACCCGATATAAAGGATTGGTGAATCTTTCAGGCAACGCTGCAAACGACACTCTCGCAGAACTTGATGTTGTCTTCCCAATATTGCACGGAACTTTCGGAGAGGATGGAACGATTCAGGGCCTTCTAGAAATGGCCGATATTCCGTACGTTGGATGTGGTGTCCTGGCGTCATCGTGCGGAATGGACAAGGTTGTGATGAAAACCCTGTTCAAAGAAGCGGGATTGCCGATCTGCAAACATGTATGGTTTTTAAGACGTGATTGGGAACAGAACACAGAACGTGTCGTTCAACTCGTTGAATCTAAAATTGGCTACCCATGTTTCGTGAAGCCGGCAAATCTTGGCTCGTCGGTCGGAGTCTCCAAAGCGGAAAATGCAGATGCATTACGGTCTTCGATCGACTTAGCGGCAGAGTTCGACCGCAAGATAATTGTCGAAGAAGCTCTTCAAATGCGCGAAATCGAATGTGCTGTGCTCGGTAATGACGAACCGGAGGCCAGCCTTCCCGGCGAATATCTAATCCGAAATAAGAGTAAGACATTTCTTGATTACACAGAAAAATATTCGGCCACGGGCAACAATGAGTTTATTGTGCCCGCTCCGGTTTCGGAGGAGCTATCAAAAAAGATCAGGCAAATGGCAATCACGGCTTTTAAGGCGATTGATGGTTCAGGGTTGGCACGCGTAGATTTCTTCTTACGAAGCGACACAGGCACACTTTTGGTAAATGAAATAAACACGACGCCGGGCCTGACAGACGCATCCGGCTTTCCCAAAATGTGGGGGGGAAGCGGATCGAACTTTTCGTCCGTGATTGACCGGTTGGTAGAACTTGCCTTCGAGCGTCACAGGGACAGGGCTAGAAACAAGACCAGTTTCGGAGATTAGAATTAGGGCAAACTATTTGCTTGCCGTATAACCTTTGCGGGTTCTGATCGTTAGATTCGGGCGGGCAACTTGCAGCTCGATCGAGCGCCATTTACCGTCTTTCTTCAGGTTCGAAGGCTCGTAGCCAAACGTATACTGAATTCCAAGCTCTTCGACAATGTTCTTAAAGGCTTGTCGCAACGCAGCCCCACCCGGTGTGGAAATAAACTTCCCGCCGGTCTTTTCGGCAAAGTTCTTTAAAGCTGCCTGACTCTGCATTCTTTCTTTCCCGGCGCCCGTTATCGCCGACATGTCGATAGTGTAAATTGAAGCGTTGGCGTCTTGAGCCGCCTTCATCGCCTTATCAGCCGAACGACCGCTAAAAGTATCCGCCCCGTCTGATAGAACAACGATCGCCCTCCGTTTTTCCGGACGTTTGGCCAATTCTTCAGACGCTTTATAGATCGAATCATTTAACACGGTCATTCCGTCAGCTTTAATATCGTAGATCTTTTCATCCGCGTCGTGGCTGCCGGAAAATTGCTGCACAAGAAAAACTTTAGAATCGAACCGGTAGATCGCGACATTGTCGTTGGCACGGAGCCCGTCCAGAAAATTAATTGCGGCGGCGCGAGCCATGCTGACACGCTCTTCCATACTTCCGGAAGTATCTATCAGGATAACTGCCGCGAACGGAGTTTCTTCGGCGGAGAAAAAGCTGACCACCTGCTCCGCTCCGTCTTCCAGTACCTTGAATTGATTTTGTTTTAAGCCACCGACCGGTTTGCCGCTCTTGTCCAAGATCGTCGCATTTAGCAGGACAATTGTAGAGTCGATCTTTAGAACTGTATCGTCGTCCTGCGCGAATATTAATAACGGAAATGAGGAAATAAGGACAAATAGCAGCAAGATTCGAGCAGAAATTATCGTTACAAGCGACATGGGCCTACATCTAGTTTGGGGAGCAAATGATCCCTATTTTCGAAGTTGTAGAAATCTAACCAGCTTCAGAACCGTATTCGAACTCCGGATCGCCACAGCCGAAATGGTAAAACGCGACGTTTTTTTGAGTTCGTCAACGAGTTGCAGCGTCGTCTCTTTCAAGTTGTTGAAAGCCTCTTGTAGCGATGACGGCCGCCGTTCCTTGATTACCGTCGCATCTTCGCTATCGTCGTCGTCACCACCGAGTTCCTTTCTTATCTTAGTTACGATCTTTTCGAGACTTTCGAGTTTTTGCTGTTCCCGCTGCGAAAGGCTGTTGTTCCGTTGAAATGCGTCGTCAAGCTGTTGAGTTAGTTGAGCGGCTTCATCGCCTCTCTTCAACAATTCCTCATGGTCCTTCTTTTCTCTCTCAATCCGCTGTTTGGAGAGCATCTCCTTAAAGTTGCGGGGTTGGTCGTCTTTAGACTCCTGACGGCCCGAAGCAGTCGGCCCCAGGTTGTCGCTCTGCGCCGAAATATTAGCGGCGACCGAGCCAATTATCGCGAGCAGGATGCAGAATTTTGAGATCACAACTAACATAACTCCAACAAAACCGCAGGATATTCTACTGATCAACCACTTTGGGCGCATCCGGTGAATTTCCGGTCACTGCCTCTACGAGTTTAATCAGGAACTCTTCCTCCGCCAATCCCGAACTCTGTACCGTTGACCATTCGGAGGTCAAACCCGTGCCTGCTCGTCCTTCAACCTTTGCATTTACCGAAACGTTATTCTGAACGCCGTCAATCGATTGTACTTCAATAGTCAATGTATACTGGCCGCGCGACCACGCATTGTCCGCGAACTGCAAAACACCGTATCTCTTCAACTCATTTTGGGTGATGACCGGACCTTTCGCAAAGACAAATGGCTGGGTAACGATGATGCCGTCGCCGGGACGTGAAGAGGCTTCGTCTATGAGGATCTTCTGCTCTTTCAAAACGCCTGCGATCGTTTCGATAAGCACGTTGCGTCGAGAGTTTAATTTATAAGGGTTTGGAAGGCGGTCGCGCACTTG
>JAYSON010000086.1:0-3102 GCA_043722725.1 Chloracidobacterium sp. | reverse complement strand
GCAGCATTTTGACACCGTTAACGTAAATGGTCGGCGTGCCGCCAATGCCGTAATTTTTCCCGTCGGCCAGGTCTTTGCGCACCTCGGCAGCTGTCTTTTCGCTGCTAAAGTCTAACTCAAATTGTTTTATGTTCAAACCCAGTTCGGCTGCGTATTTCTTGAGCGAAGCGTCGTCGAGGCTTTCCTGATTCCGGTAAAGGACATCGATGTATTCGAAGTATTTGCCTTGAGCGCGGGCCGCGTTCGCCGCAAGGGCGGCCCGGAAGGCGTTTTCGTGAATACTTTCAAGCGGGAAGTCGCGAATGACCAAGCGTACTTTGTCGCCGTATTCGCCGAGCACTTTTTTCAGGATCGGATGCGTGGCCCCGCAAGCCGAGCATTGAAAATCACTGAACATAATAACAGTAACGGGAGCGGTCAATTTTCCGTTAGCCGGATCATCATCGACAGAAACGTTATGAGCTACCGGCTCAGGCTCACGAATCATCACCCTAACGTTGAACTTCGCAAAAAGCCTCGTCCGAAATGCGCTTTCAAGGTCCGCACGCTCATTATCCGAAAACTCAAGCATTTTGTTAGTGATCTCCACCGCGATAACGTCACCTGATTCGATATTTCGAGTCTTCGCCTCCTGATTTACGAGCGTGGAAAAGACCGCGTTCTCCAGGTCGGTGATAATTTCGTCGGCAATCTCCGCACGGACATCATAGATTGCGGCCCTAAATTGCTCATCGAATTCCTGAGCCGAAACCGATTTCCCGCTGATCGAAAATATCGACTCCCGCGGCTTTAGATCCGTCGCGTTGATGTCTTTTCCCGGCGAGAATTTGTATTTAGGTTTCAGGCGTTCAACCAGATCCCGAATAGCCTTTTGTTCGGCATTGTTGCGGAGGAACGCGACGATTTGCGTCCGAACCTGATCGATAGTTCGTTCGCCAAAATTTGCCCGGTTCGCGTCATATACTTGTTTTATCTCGGCTTCGGTTGGAGCGACGACCTTTTTCAATTCGGCCGTTACCAACGAATCTCTCTTGACGCTAAACGATTTAGCTTCGGATTCGAGAAGAAGTTCGGCAGCCATCTCCGACAAGAGCCTGGTGCGTTCTCCGGCAATGACGGTATTTTGGCCCAGGTACAATTTTCGTCCGTCCTCGGAAAGAGATTTCGGCGTGAAAGTAAGATCGGTCGCTGTCGCCAGCACCTCATCCGCCTTCTGAGCAAAAAGCGAAACCGCAAGCAGGCCCAAAAAAAAGGCTAAGAAAATAAATTTCATAAATCGTATCTCTTTTAATGCGAGAATTTCAGTTTGCTTACCTCAACTCGGACTGCATAGTCCCGCCGCGCGGCTCGCCGGCAAATGCGCGATGCTCGTAAGAAATCGCCCTCGTGCGTTATACCGACCAGGCTATCTTCAAGCCCTAATGTACAAACGATCTCGGTTGCTGATGGCAATAACGATGCGATCTTCATCTCCGAGAAATCTACCACAGCTGATGTCGAGAAAACAGCCGGATCGCGTGTCCCGCGCGACCGGCGTCTGCTACGATGGGAACGAACGACCTGGTAATATATGGCCAAATTGTCACGCGATTTCTATGTCAGGACGGACACGATAAAAATCGCACGCGAGCTTTTGGGAAAGTTGCTCGTCGTACCAGATGAAAAAGGGAATCGAGTATCCGGGATGATTGTTGAGCTCGAAACGTATATGGGTGTGACCGACAAAGCTGCCCACAGCTATGCCGGCCGCCGCACACCGCGAAACGAGATCACCTACGCGGTTGGCGGACACGCCTATGTTTTCTTCATTTACGGAATGTATTACCAACTAAACGTCGTGACCGGTCCTGCGGATCATCCTCACGTTTGTCTGATCCGCGCGCTTGAGCCTGTTGATGGAATCGAAATAATGAGGGAGCGTCGAGGGCCGATGCCGGACAAGAATCTCACGTCGGGGCCGGGAAAATTGTGCATTGCGATGGGTATTGACCGAGGTATGAACGGCGAAGATCTGCTCGGCGAGAAAATTTGGGTGGAAGATTTCAAGAAGTTTTCCGCAAAAGAAATTGCGGTCGGAAAACGAATCGGAATTGATTACGCCGCCGAAGATGCCCAAAGGCCGTGGCGGTATTGGGTCAACGGCAATATTTATGTCAGCAAAAGTCAGAACCGGGAGATTAGCTTCCCTCCTCAGGCAGGAGGGGAGCTAAATCCCCGGTTCTGACATTGCATTCGCATTCCGTATTTCGGCCGCAACGTTATCATCGGCTGCAGACCGAACTTTTGCTCCGGCACCATCGTTAGTTTCCATTTGCGGGCCAGCGTCGCAAGCAGCAGAATGCCTTCGGTCCACGCAAAGCTTTCGCCGATACATCGCCGGACGCCGCCGCCGAAAGGGAAGTAGATGTTCCGTTGGCCCGCTTCCTTGACGCTCTGTTTTTCCCAACGCTCAGGTCTAAATTCCTCGGCCTTATCCCAAAAACGTGGATCGCGATGGGTAATGTACGGGCTTAACAGGATGAGTGACCGCTCCGGAATGGCAAATCCGCCAAATTCGTGATCTTCAAGAGACAAGCGCCCGATTGCCCATGCCGGCGGAAAAAGACGCATGGATTCGGCGAGAATCGCTTCGGTGTATTTCAAGTTCGGAACATCATCGATCGTAGGCACTCTGAGCGCAGAAACGCGAGTGTCAACGAGCGGGCCATTTTTGCCTAATTCAGAAGCAAGCACCTTTACAGTCGCGTTTCCGTCCTTAAGGACAAGATCGAGTTCGTCGTGCAGTTTTTTCTCGACCACGGGATTTTGCGAAAGCAGATACCATGTCCACGTCATCGCGTTGGCGGTGGTCTCGTGACCGGCGAGGAAGAGCGTGAGGGCTTCGTCACGGATCTGCTCGTCGGTCATGCCGGTTCCATCGGCCTCGTCCTGTGCCAGCAGCAGCATTGATAGCAAGTCGCCGGTGTCTTCGCCCGAGCTGCGACGTTCATTAATGATGCCGTAAATTACTGAGTTCAAGGTATTCCTCGCATTTCTAAATCGCTTCGACTGCGGCAGCGGCAGCTTTTCGAGCCATTCGGAAAAGGGAAGGAGAAGGTAATT
>JAYSON010000085.1:0-2177 GCA_043722725.1 Chloracidobacterium sp. | reverse complement strand
CATCACGTCTGTTTTGGCACTTGCCCCATTTTGAACCGGTTCCGACTGCGGCGGCGAAACTGCCTTTGATGGCTCCGGCGCTTTTTGAGTCGTCGCAGCGGCACTCTCTTTTTTGGCTTCAGCGGCACGTGCCGTTTTTATTTCGCCCATCTCAGTTAATCCAAGCAGGCGACCGACTCGTGTTGGGTCGATGCCGTATTCAGAAGGCAAAACGACGGTGAAGAGTAGCACGGAGGCAACTATTGCAGCGATAAGAGTTGATCGCAGCAATTGTTTGCTGCTTGGTAATTCGGAACGGTTCGGAAGGTCGTTGTTATACATAATTTATCCTTTAATTTAATGAGCAAAATAACCCGTTAGCTGATAACCGATGAGCATAAATCCGGCAATCAGGATCAAAACATTGGCCGTGTAGGCGTGGCGGAAAAAACTACCGGTTCGGCGCCAGTAGCTCATCGCGATTAGTATTGCGGCAAGCGCCAGCAACTGCCCGATCTCGACGCCGACGTTAAAGGCCAGCATGTTGGGTAACAGGCCATCGCGCGAAATCTCGTACTCCTGAATTTTTGTCGCCAAGCCAAAACCGTGAAAGAGGCCAAAAATAAGCGTCGCAATTTTTGTGTTGGGCTGAATGCCGAACCAGCGTTTGAAAGCACCCAGATTATCTAGAGCTTTATATGCGACCGATAGGCCGATGATCGCGTCGATCAAAAATCCATTGATATTCGTCCCGAAGTACACACCCAAAAGCATCGTCGTTGAGTGGCCGATGGCAAATAAACTGACATAAATACCGATATGTTTGAGTTTGTATAAGAAGAATATGACACCCAGCAGAAACAGAATATGGTCATATCCGGTAAACATATGCTTCGCACCGAGATAGACGAAGGGAAGCAGATGCACACCCGAAATTTCCTGAATATAGCCTTTATCGCCTTCAGCGACGCCGTGTGCGTAGGCGCTCGTTGCGAGCAACAAAAAGGCCAACAACCCGGCAAACACCCACCGGAACGGGAACATTTTTTTGTCGATCTGTAATTTATTCATAAAAACCTATTCGTCGCCCATTGCCGCTTTTTCAAACTGCGTCTTCAACGTAAAACTGCCTTTGGTTACGACCTTTTCGCCCAGCCTCAACCCGCTGATAATCCGCGTGTAGCCTTCGGTATCGCCGCCCGCTTCGACCTCGCGGACTTCAAACACGCCCGGCTCGTTTTCGCGGGGCACAAAGACAATCGCTTTGTCACCCGTGCGCTGAATCGCGGCGGAAGGAACTACTAATTCCTCGCCGCTCGACTCGGAAGTTCCCGTATAAAAACCGACCTCGGTAAACATGCCCGCCCGCAGCTTGCCGCCTTCGTTCGGCACTTCCAGACGGACACGGGCCGTTCTGGTCGTCTCGTCAAGGCGCGGATCGATGTAGCTGATGCGCCCATTTATAGTCCCGATTGACGGCGATTTAATTTCCGCGATGGAGCCAATCGAAAGACGACTGACGCTCGCTTCCGGCACGTTGGCGATGACATAGACGGTTGAGAGATTCGAAACCGCGAAAATCGCCATCGCCGCCTCGACTCCCGCCCCGGCGTTAAATTTTCTCTCCGTGACCACGCCCGAAAGCGGAGCCCGGACGGCGACGAGCGATGTATCCTTCGAGTGGTCGTCGGGCTGGTTTCGGTTATACGACACGCCGAGTGAGCGCATTTCGTCTTCAATGTGGATCAGGTCAACCCGCGAGGTTTCGACATCCGCCGTTGCTTCCTGAATCTCTTTGTTCAGACCGATATTGCTTTGGAAATCGTAATCGGCTTTAGCGGTCTGGTAATTCGTTTCGGCGGTAATCATATCTTTCCCCGCCCCCGCGCCGAGTTCAATCAGGCGTTTCGTTCGCTTTAATGTCGCATCTGCTTGATCGAGTTTCGCTTTTGCTTGAAGAATGGCGACACGGTTTTCCGATCTTTGAACGCGGACGAGATTTCTTTGCGCCAACTCGTAATGGGTGCGGGCTTCGTGCATTTTCCCGTGCAGTTGCGCAACCTGCGGGCTGGAAATCGTCGCCAAAACCGCTCCCTGGCTGACATAATCACCGACGCCGTAAAAAACCTTCTCGATCCTGCCACCGACCAGCGGCGTTGCCATTTCCGTTTTTTCGGGATTTAGTTCGACCGCTCCCG
>JAYSON010000084.1:0-12337 GCA_043722725.1 Chloracidobacterium sp. | reverse complement strand
TTCCGCTTTCTCGCCGACCTTTTCTTCGACGATCCGCACGAGTTCGTCAATCTGGCTTTTTTGGACGTCAATAAAGAACAAGCTTGGCAGCCGCTGGTTTCGCGTGAAATCGAACTCGCGAACGAGATTTGTTTGCAGCGATTGGACAGCGAGCACGACAAATGCACCGAGCCCGACCGCCAGCAAGATTATGCGGGTTTGGTTGCCCGGCCTGTAGAGCGAATTTACCGCCTGCCGCATTCCAAACGGGCCAATCGCTTTCACTCGCCGCAGCATCCAGGTCAACACTACAGCCGCCAGATATAAAACTGCCGAAGTCAGTCCTAACCCGCCGAGAAAAAAAGCCCCAACGGTTAACGATCCGGCCTGCCATACCGCGAGAGCAAGAAGACCGGCTAACGACGCTGCCCCGAAAAGCCATTTTGTCAGGTCAAGCTTTCGCAGGCTGGCATTGTTCTCATCCCGCAGCAGCAGTTTTGGTTTAATGTTGCGTACCTGCAGTAGCGGAAGTGCGGAAAACAAAAGCGATATGGCGACACCCAAGAGAACGCCCTGGGCAGCCGTCGAAAGATTAACCGAATAGGTCATTTTCTCCGGCAGAGCTTCCAAAAAACGCCACTTAACAATCCACAATCCCGCCTGTGCCATTACAACACCGAAAATACTGCCGACACATCCGAGCGTGAGAATTTGAAGCAGGTAAACGGTAATGATCCGCGTGCCGCCCGCACCCAAACATTTAAGGACAGCGACCGATTTTCGTTTCTGCTCGACAAACGCCCGGGCGACGTTCCAAACGCCGACGCCGCCAAGTACGAGGATGAGCAGGCCGGTCAAAGACAAGTAGTTCTCGGTCCGCGTGAATTGTTCGCCGATGTTTTCCTGCGTTTCGCGGTACGACTGAACGGTGACCGTCGTGCCCTTTAAAGTTTCGCGAAGCTGCCGCACAAGCTCGGTCGGATTATCGGATGTCCGATAGAGTATCCGGCGGCGAACACGGCTTGTATTTCGCGTTATCCCGGCGGTATCGAATGCAGTCTTTGCAACAAAAACCCTCGCTCCGAGCCGAAAGCCGCTGGCGCCGCCCGGTTCCTGATCGAAGCTGCTGCGGATTTGAAACTCGGCCTCGCCGATACGGATATTATCGCCGATCTTTACGTTGAGATCTTCAAGCAGGATCTTTGCGACCACCGCTCCGTTGTTGTCCAGCAAACGAAAATCGAACGCCGTGCCATCAGCCACTTCAAACGTGCCGACAAGCGGAAATGGCGGCTCGATCCCTTTCAGCTCGACGAGCTTTGAATTCGGATTCGCAGCATCGGCCGGGCTCGCCATCGCCGACGTTGTGATCGCTTCATTTCTTGCTTCGACGATGCCGGACTTTCCTATTATATCTTCGATCTTCGAGATCTCGACCGGTGTGAAATCGTTTGTCGAGCTAATCTCGAGATCTGCGGTCATCAACGCGCGTGCATCCGTGCCGACAGCTCTCGTAAGGTTTTGAATAAGAGACCGGAGAGCGACAACCGAACCGACGCCCAATGCGATGCACAGGAAAAAGAAAAGCAGTCGCCTCCATGATGAACGGATCTCACGACGGGTTAGATTAAAGATAAATCGCATAGGAAGCTTTCAACGCCGAGACGCAGAGAATAACGCCGAGACGCAAAGAATAAAGAAAGGACTGCCGCGCGAAGCGTCCGAGCCTCATTTACATTTCCCTTTGCGTCTCCCCGTCTCTGCGATTAATTTAATCGCTTACCACGCGGCCGTCCCTCAAAACGATTTGCCGCTGAGCCTGATGCGCAAGCTCTAAATCGTGCGTAACCAAAACAAGCGTTACGTTATTTTTTGTATGAAGGCCGGTCATAAGTTCAAAAATATGTTTTCCGTTCTTAGAGTCGAGGTTGCCGGTTGGTTCGTCGGCAAGCAGTATTCTCGGTTGGTTGGCAAACGCTCGCGCGATGGCTACACGCTGCTGCTCGCCGCCGGACAGCTCGGTAGGATAATGGTGGCCTCGATTTGTGAGGTCGACATCTTCGAGCAGTACGTTTGCGCGGTCTTTCGCATCGCGAAGCCCGCGTATCTCCATCGGAATAAGTATGTTCTCAAATGCCGTCAGGCTCGGGATCAGGTGAAAAGACTGAAATATGAAGCCGATCTTCCTGCTTCGGATGTCTGCAAGGCCATCCTCGCCCATTGCGGTGATATCGTCTTCGTCAATTGTTATCCGGCCGCCGGAAGGCGAATCAAGCCCGGCGATGAGTCCTAGCAAGGTCGATTTCCCGCTTCCCGAAGCACCGGTCAGCGCAACGAATTGCCCGTCGGGTATTTCAATTGAAACATCGTCCAGGATTGTCAGGTCTCCGGTCCCCGAACGAACAGTCTTGGTTACATTCTGCAAAAGGATCATATCATTCGTGCGGAAGCCCGCGTGTAAACAAGGGCGAATTGCTCAAGTTGAATATTTCGCCCTTACTTACGTGCGGGTTTCTGCACCTAATAATAGCCTGCAAAAAAAGCTCGAACAACTCCAAATAAATTTGCATCCAAAACAGGGGAGATAACGTAACATTATTCAGTCCATTATGAACTATATTATTCGAACAGCGGCACTTATAAGTTTCATCTTTATTTCAGTTTTCGCTGCGGCCTGTGGTGCAGCCAAATTCGAAAAGAAACCTTTGGGCTCGGCCGCGAAACCGCTGATAACACCGCAAGCGGTTTTGCAATACCCGAAGATCGTAGCGTTCGGCGATAGTCTGACCGCCGGATTCGGGTTGTCGGAAAAAGAATCGTACCCGTATCTCCTTCAGGAGAAACTGAAGGCCGACGGCTACGATTACGAGGTTATAAATGCAGGTGTTTCGGGCGAAACAAGTCTCGGCGGGTTGGAACGGGCGGATTGGGTGCTTGAACAGGAAAATGTAAAAATACTTATTCTTGAACTCGGTGCGAACGATCTCTTGCGCGGCATGCCGCCTTCGAATATGAAGGAGAATTTGGATAAGATAATCCGTAAGGCGAAGGCGAAGAAGATCGAGGTACTTTTGTGCGGCATGCTTGCTCCGCCAACCGCAGGTTCCGACTATAAGCGGGAATTTATGACGGCGTTTCCCGATCTGGCTGATGAGCATAAGCTAGAATTCTTACCGTTTTTGCTTGAAGGCGTTGCGGCAAAAAGGGAATTTAACCAGGCCGATGGCATTCATCCGAATGCCGAAGGCGAGAAATTAATGACAGACAATGTTTACAAGGCCCTAAAACCGATGCTCGCCAAATGACTAGGCCCATCGCATAAGTTTAATATCAATTGGATCGAGTAATGGGAAAATGAAATATTTAATCACGCTGACGCTGCTGTTAATGACAACGTTTATCGCAGATGCACAAGGGTTAGGACAAGATTCACCAACAACAGCCGCTGCAACTGCCGCAACGAAAGAGGCGGCGATCTCCGAAAACGAGCTGAAGGAGCGACAACGTCAAGCTTATATTAGGCCAAATGCCAAAAAGCGATTTAAGCGATTTGCTTCCGATACTTTCGGCCCTTTCGCACTCGCCGGAAATGCCGCTGCTGCCGGATTTCTTACGTTGATCAATGAGCCTGAGGAATGGGGTAAAAAGTGGGAGGGATTCGGCCGTCGGTTTGCATCAAACCTGGGCACGAACGTAATCAAAAACACCGCCATTTTCGGTCTTGACGAGGCCTTTAAACTTGACAGCCACTTTTACCCAAGCGAGAAACGCGATGTCGAATCGCGCGTTGCAAACGCTTTTCTTTCGACCGTCACTGCTCGCAAACCGAACGGAAAACGTACCGTCGGCGTTCCAAGACTTATAGGCACCTACACGGCAACGATAATTGCCGTCGAAGCGTGGTATCCGGCCCGATACGATTGGAAAGACGGTGTCCGCAGCGGTTCGATCTCGCTCGGTGTGAATGCGGCGTTTAATCTGGTTCAGGAATTTATCTGGAAGAAATAGTGTTTGGAGTTCCGACTTTAGTTGGCTACACTCTTCAAAATGCCTGCTAAAGCGGGGACTCCAAACTTTATGAACGTTACCCATCTCGAATGTGCATTGTGCGGGCTTCATCACGAGGCCCGAACGCTTCAAAACCTCTGCATCGAGTGCGGCAAACCCCTTCTTGTTCGATACGATCTCGCAAAAGCCGCTGAGACGCTGACCAAAGAGTCACTGAAATCACGCGAATCGTCGCTCTGGCGTTACCGCGAGGTTTTGCCGGTCGAGAATGCCGAGAACATCGTAAGCTTTGGTGAGGGCTGGACGCCGCTTTTAGCAACCGAGAATCTTGCGAAAACGCTTCCTATAAATCTCAAACTATTTATAAAAGACGAAGGTCAGAATCCCACACAGAGTTTCAAAGCCCGCGGAATGACCGCCGCGATCTCGATGGCAAAGGAGCTGGGCATCAAGAAGCTCGCCGTCCCGTCTGCCGGAAACGCTGCGGGCGCCTTGGCAGCCTATGCCGCGCGTGCAGGCATGGAAGCACATATCTTTATGCCGCTTGATACGCCGAAGGCGAACATCACTGAATGCAGGCAGACCGGAGCGTTCGTGGAACTTATCGATGGCCTTATCACCGATTGCGGCAAGATAGTCGCCGAACGCAAGGAATCGGAAGGCTGGTTTGACGTTTCGACGCTGAAAGAACCGTATCGTGTCGAAGGCAAAAAGACGATGGGTTACGAGCTTGCGGAACAGTTCGATTACAAGTTACCTGACGTTATTATGTACCCGACCGGCGGCGGCACGGGCCTGATCGGAATGTGGAAGGCGTTCGACGAGATGCAAACGATGGGCTGGATCGATTCGCGCCGACCTCGGATGGTATCGATCCAATCCGAAACCTGCGCCCCAATTGTCCGTGCATTTAACGAGGGGAAACGCTTCGCCGAAGAGTTTGAAAACGCCACCACAGTTGCCTCGGGCCTTCGCGTGCCAAAGGCGATTGGCGATTTTCTCATCCTCGACGCCATCCGTGTATCCGGCGGCACTGCCATCACTGTCACCGACGACGAATTGGTTAGCGCAGTGGCCGAGATCGGTGCGGCCGAAGGCATTTTCACCGCTCCCGAAGGCGCCGCCTGTCTGCCCGCTTTGCGAAAACTCATCGCTGACGATTTTGTCCACGAAGGCGAATCGGTAGTCATCTTCAACACAGGTGCGGGTGTGAAATACCTCGAAGCCTTTGGCTGACGCCTTTAGCTAGGAGGACGGAATAAGAGGAAGCACGGAACAAAACGAACAAGGGATTAATGAATCGAAGCAAGTATTGTCTGTAGTCCGCTTTCGACATCCTTGGTGAGATGCACCCGTAAAGCTTTCCGCCCGCGATCGAGCAGCACTTGAAAATCGCCGCGGGCCTGGGCGGATTTGACAACGCCGAATGTGAATTTCTGACCCGGCACGGGTACATCTATCTCGTCATCTGACGTTATCTGCAAAAATACGCCGTTGTTCGCACCGCCTTTGTATGCCTGTCCGGTGGAATGCAGAAATCGCGGCCCGAAGCCGAGACAGGTTGCGACGTTGTAATGTTCGAGTACCCGCGTCCGTATTTGTTGAAGAATTTGCTCGTGCTCGGGGTCCATTTCAATGTATGCAAGGATCGCGAAATAATCAGTCTCGGCAATATTCCACAAATGTGCTTCCAGAAAGCTTGAGAGCGTTTTTTCCTCGACGACATTGCTCAATTCGGCCGCATACTCCGCCCCGGTGAAAAGGCTGATCCCATCTTCTTCAAAAAACGGCGTTTCGGCGGGAAGCGAGCCAGATTTTTCGTACGCCTCCGTGATCTTGCGGGCCTCGATCTTTGCGGCTTCGACATCCGGTTGATCGAATGGATTAATTTCCATGATCGCTCCGGCGACCGCCGTGGCAAATTCCCAGCGGAAAAATTCCTGTTCAAGACCGTAAAGATTTTCCAGCTCGATATTAATCATCGGATGGCCGGAATCTGCAATGTCTTTCAAATCGGCCAACGTGTCTTCATCGATCTCGGAACCCTTCATCGTGAAGTTGACGAAAATACGGTCGTCGCCATATGTGTCTACCGTCTGCAGCGGTTCGCGGTCAACCGGAATGATCGAAACGCCGTTCTTTCCGGTCGATTCGGCGATAAGCTGTTCAAGCCACGCACCGAGATCGTACGCTTCAGGCGGAGTGAAAATGGTAAGTTTGTCGCGGCCGCTGCGATAACACGTGCCGAGAATTGTCCCCAAGATAGCTCCCGGATTTTCGTTCGGATTCGTCGATTTGCATGACCGGACCATCGACGCCGCGCTATTAAGCAATTTTTCGACATCGAGTCCCATCGCCGCCGCGGCTGTTAATCCGAATGCCGACAAAGCCGAGAATCTACCCCCGATCTCCGGTTTGCCATAGAAAATATGCCGAAATCCATCGGCTTCCGCGATCTTTTGCATCGTCGAGCCGGGATCGGTTATCGCGACAAACTGTTTTCCGGCTTTTTCCTTGCCCACCGTTTTCGAAACGCGATCAAAAAAGTATTGCTTGAAACAATTTGGTTCCAGCGTTGATCCGCTCTTGCTCGCTACGATAAATAGCGTCTTGGTAAGATCGAGCCTGCTCTCGACGGTTATCACCTGTGCCGGGACGGTCGAATCAAGGATGTAGAAATTATCGACTCCAAACGTCATTGCCAGTACTTCAGGGCAAAGCGAAGATCCGCCCATTCCCATCAGGAGAATATCGCTAAAACCAGAGACCTCAATATCTTGCCGCAGATCGCGGTATTGCTGAAGGTTCAACAGTTCCTCGCCGACGATGTCGAGCCAGCCGAGCCATTTCGATTCGTCCTCGCCGGTCCAGACGGAAGCATCCTTTTCCCAAATGCGGGAAATGCGTCTGTCTTCTATCGTTTTTTGGATCTCCGACTTAAAGGATTGTTTTAGTTTTTCAGGCAGCGTGTAAGCCATCAAATTTGACATTAGCTTAATTTAGCACACGACCGATTTAGGCAGAAGTACAAACCTTAGCGATTCGTGAAGAATGTTTGCTAAAATCCCGGAAGTAGTTCGTAGTGAGGCGACCTGTTGTCCGCATCGCTGCCGAGACCGAGCTAAACAGGCAGAAACACGACGAGTAGGGAGTGTACGACGGCTTAATGCATCTAGTCCGGTACCGAGGAACGAATATAATGATGGACGTTTCATATCTTTGGAATATATATCGAGCGTTCCGGTATTTGTTAATGTGAGGTAAATGAATATGATTTCTTATTTTTTCCAATTTCTTTCCGTTTTTGCATTTAGTTCTTTACTGGCATGCAGTTCGGTCATTTCTTCTAGCGTTCCGGTTGCACCGACGGCTGAGCCGGAGCAGACGTCGAACGCGACATCCACGGTTCCGGGCGACAGGCAGATCGCTATATTTGCGGGCGGATGTTTCTGGGGCGTCGAGGCAGTGTTTGAAAATATCAAAGGCGTTATCGATGTAAAGTCGGGATATTCTGGCGGAGCGGCGAAAACGGCAAATTATAATACGGTGAGCGAAGGCAGAACGGGCCATGCCGAAGCCGTCCAGATTACATTCGACCCAGCGAAGGTTTCATATGAGCAGCTTCTGGACGTATTTTTCAAGGTTGCACACGATCCGACAGAGCTGAACCGCCAAGGCCCGGACACCGGAACACAATACCGCTCAGCCATTTTTTACACCGACGAGGCTCAAAAGCAGGCTGCTGTGAGCTACATCGAGAAACTTGGTGCGGCGGGCGTTTATAATAAGCCAATCGTCACACAGGTTGTAGCTCTCGAAAAGTTCTACGATGCCGAGGCGTATCATCAGGATTACTTGCCGCAGAATCTGAATAGCGCGTACATAATTACGCACGATCTGCCGAAGCTCGAGAATCTTAAAAAGCAGTTTCCGGGCTTGTATGCCAAAAAATAACCGTTTGATTGAAATTTAGGGAAAGAGGCGTGGGAAATATTCCACGTCTTTTTTTTATTCGTTTCAGGTATCTCGTGGATATGAAAAGATTTTTCACGAAATAAGCGAAAGAAGAAGATTGAGGAGCGATTAGATTCTCTAAATTCCGTTGCCCGCCAGCCATGCCAAAAGCATTTCTTCCTGCCTGTGAAAGGCCTGCTCAGGCTTTGCGCCACGGCTCATTGGCATCTTAAAAAACACGGAAAGCTGTTCCTGAACCCCCGATTCCCCCCGCTGATTTGCCAGGTCGAGACAGCGGGCGATCTCTATCGCCAGAGGTGCGGCAAGGATGGAGTCGCGGCACAGAAAGTTTACCTTTATCTGCATCGGACGTCCGAGAAACCCAGTCAGATCGATGTTATCCCAGGCCTCTTTGTTATCTTTGCGCGGGCGATAATATCGAATATCGACCAGATGGTCTTCAACTTTGTAGCCTAAAATATCTTCGAGTAGAGAACTTTTGGTTTTCACTTTTGAAGCAAGCGAGTCTTCGTCACTCAACGCCAAGCCGTCGCGATTCCCGAGTATATTAGTCGAGTACCAGCCTTCAACCTTCAACGCACGGCTTCTGAACGCCGGAGCGAGTACCGACTTGATAAACGTCTGACCGGTCTTGCCGTCTTTCCCGGCTATTGGCACACCGCACGTTTCAGCAAGCTCGATGATCGCCGGAATGTCGGCCGCGACCGATGGCGTGAAATTACCGTATGGCACGCCGCAGGCAATTGCCGCGTATGCGTAAAGCATTGACGGCGAAACGTCGGCTGAATTTTCGTTCAACGCCTTTTCCAGATCGGCAAGCGTGTTAAATATTTCGTTGCCCTCGACCGCAAGCTTTTCGGTCGAGGCAAGGTTGATCACCACAACCGAGTCGCACTGTTTTTTGAAGCCTTCAATGTTATTTTTTATTCGGTCGATCGACTCACGGTGTGTTCCGGCCGAAATTTGATTCTCGCCGTCGATGTTGCTTAAAAAATCTATATTCCCGGCGGCGGGCCACGGCTTGACCTGCCGAAGTTCGGATTCAACCGCGACGAATTGCTTATGGGTCAGGACATCATGTTCTTCAGCCGCATTTGCGAGGTGGCTGCCGAAAAGGTCCCATCCGGCGATGACGATATCTTCATATTCGGCGATACCGGCGATTTTCAATTCCGCCAGCGGCAATCCCTGTTTACCGATCAGCCCTTTTTTGATAAGTTCGATCCCGGCGAAAATCGTCGTCCCAACCGCGCCGCCAAGCCCAATTATAGCAATTCCAAGAGTTCGCTTCTTCATAAGAAAACGCTAAGTTTACAACACTGATGCGGAAGCCCGCACGTAAGTAAGGACGAATTGATCAAGTTGTGTGGTTCTCCCTTGTTTACGCGTCGGCTTCGTCAAGCAACTTTGCCAGTTCACGCTTCAACAACTTTCCCGTTGGGCCTTTTGGGATGTCGTCCACAAAATGAAAGGTCTTCGGACATTTATAATCCGCTAAATGCTCCGAGCAAAACGCGATCAGTTCTGCTTCAATAACAGTCACGCCCCCTTTTAGCACAACGAACGCGGCAACCTCTTCACCGTAAAGCTTGTCCGGAACACCGATGACAGCCGCTGCCGCGATGGCCGGATGCGTGTAAAGCAGATCGTCAATCTCCCGCGGATAAATGTTCTCGCCGCCGCGAATGATCATATCCGTCTTCCGGTCGGCGATGTAAAAAAACCCGTCGGCATCGCGATAGCCGATATCGCCCGTGTGAAACCAGCCGTTCGCGAAGGCCCGCGTCGTTGCCTCGTCGTTCTTAAAATAAGCTTTGAAAATATTATCGCCGCGAAGCACGATTTCGCCGAGTTCACCGTCCGGCAATTCGTCGTCTTTGTCATCAAAGACCTTCATCTCATTTCCGATGGGCATCCCGCAGGAGCCGGGCCGTCGATCTTTGTTCGGCGGATTAAATGTGGAGCGGCAGGTCGATTCGCTCAGCCCGTAGCCCTCGATAACGAGACAATCGAAAGTCTCTTCGAATTTTCGCAACACTTCGGCCGGAACCGGAGCCGAACCGCACATTGCAAAGCGCAAGCTGTCAGAACCTGCTACCGCAGGCGGTTCTGACAGGAGGATCGACAGCATCGTCGCAACCGAGCCGAACGACGTGATCTGATATTTTTCTATAATGTCCCAAAATCGGGAAGCTGAAAATTTCGGGCTTACGACCGTCGATGCCCCCGCGTAAAGCGCTGCCATCGTCGTAACAGACACCGCGTTCATATGAAATAGCGGCATTATCGTAAGTAACCTGTCGCTTGTTGTAAAACCGAGCCACTCCACGATCTGACGCGCATTTGCGATCAGATTTCCGTGGGTCAAAAGGCAGCCCTTCGGCTTGCCGGTCGTACCGGATGTGTAAATTATGATCGCTTCGTCATCAAGATTTACATCGATGGGTTTGAGTCTATCGCTGAATTCTTCAGTCACTTTTGAAACATTATCAAAAATGATTACCGGCAACGGCGAGTCTTCGTGCTTCGCACTCATTGCACGCGGCACCCTTGTGCTCCGGTCAGCCGCCGCCGCGAGGATTAGTTTAGCCTCGGAATTGCCGACAACCCATTCGATCTCAGCCGGTTTCAAAAGCGAATTCACCGGCCCGGCGAGAGCGCCGATCTTGAAGCAAGCGAAGTATGCAATGACGTACTCCGGTGAATTCGGTAGTAAAATGCTGACGACATCGCCTTTGAGTATTCCCTTTTCCAGGAGCAGGTTAGCTGTGCGGTTGACGGCTTTATCGAACTCAACGTAAGTCCATTGACGGCCATCTATTTCAGAAAACAGGAAAGTCATTTCCGCCTGCTCCGACACCCGATTTTCGAGCATTTGACCTACGTTTTTGTTGCTTTCTGCCATGATCTCGTGCTAAGTTTAACACGATAAAATCAACTATTCTAATACACTTAGCCCCGCCCGGAATGCAATTATGACTATCTATCGCAGCTTTATTGACGGCAAATGGTTAGACTCGACTTCGGGCGAAACTCTCCCGAACATCAACCCCGCCAACACCAATGACATCATCGGCACCTCGCAGTTGTGCACGCGTGAAGAAGCCAGACGTGCCGTCGAGGCTGCGTACAATGCCTTCAAAGCTTGGCGCGACACGCCCGCACCGGCCCGCGGCCGCATTATTGCGCGCGCCGGCCGGTTGATGGAGGACCACAGAGAGGAACTCGCGTTGATCCTGACCCGCGAGGAGGGCAAAACGATTGCCGAATCTCGCGGCGAAGTGACCCGGGCGATAAACGTCGTCGAATTCTGCGCAGGCGAATCCCGGCGTATGAACGGCGAGACGATCCCGTCGGAACTTCCAGCCAATTTTGCGTACACGATCAAGGAGCCGCACGGCGTGGTCGTATGCATCACCCCGTGGAACTTCCCGGTCGCAATTCCGGCGTGGAAGATCGCCCCGGCACTGGTCGCGGGCAACACGGTCGTAATGAAAGCCGCCGAATCGACACCGGCCACGGCGGTCCGTATTTTCGAGCTGTTTCACGAAGCCGGAGTTCCGGCGGGGGTGCTCAATCTGTTACTGGGCAAGGGCAGCGAGGTCGGTGAAGAGATCGTCGATCATCCGGCTGTCCGAGCCGTTTCGTTCACAGGCTCGACCGAGATCGGCTACAAAATTTACCAACAAGGAGCAAAGCGTGGAATTCCCGTGCAGTGCGAAATGGGTGGCAAAAATCCCGTTGTCGTGTTGGAGGATTGCGATATGGAGCTCGCCGTCGAATCTACCGCACAGGGTGCGTTCGGTTCGACCGGCCAACGCTGTACGTCGACATCGCGAGCTGTTGTCATCGACAAGATCGCCGATGAATTTGTGGAACAGATCGTCGAGCGTGCCAGATCGTTTAGGCTCGGTGACGGTAGTGACCCAAAAACAGACATCGGCCCATCGGTCGATGAAAAGCAATTCAACACCGTTCTGAAATACGTCGACATCGGCCGCGAAGACGGCGCCCAGTTGATCTGCGGCGGCCGGCGGGCCGACGGCGAAAACCTTTCGAACGGCTATTTCGTAGAACCGACGGTTTTCGATCACGTCGCGCCCGACATGCGTATCGCCCGCGAAGAGATCTTCGGGCCGGTGCTTTCCGTGCTCCGTGTAAAGGATTTTGACGAAGCGATGATCGTCGCCAACGACTGCGAATACGGCCTTTCTTCGTCCGTTTTCACCAACGATGCCAATAACATCTTTCGCTTCGTAAAAGACATCGAATCGGGAATGACGCACGTCAATTCGGCGACGACGGGCGGCGAGGCTCACATCCCGTTCGGGGGTATTAAAGCCACCGGCATCGGTGCCCGCGAACAGGGATCGAC
>JAYSON010000083.1:0-3065 GCA_043722725.1 Chloracidobacterium sp. | reverse complement strand
GGCGAGGCCAAATACATCGACAAGTGGGAACCTATCTGGCTTTCAGGCTGGACGGCTGGAAAACATTCCATAAAACTTGAACTCGTCGATGTGGACGGGAGCGTGATCGATAACGGCGATTATAATTCGACCACGCGTGAGATAACGGTTGTTAAGTAAGTGTGCGGGAACGCGGACATCATTGTCCGCAAATCGCTGAACGGGGAAACGGTGTTGCGGACAAGATGTCCGCGCTCCACTTTGTTATGAATTGGATATACCTTTTAATTGCCGGCATTCTCGAAGTCGGTTGGGCGATCGGCCTCAAATACACGGATGGCTGGTCGAAGCTTTTTCCGAGTGTTTTGACCGTTATCGGCATGATCGCGAGCTTTTATTTTCTATCACTGGCTTTGAAAACACTCCCGATCGGAACGGCATATGCGATCTGGACCGGAATCGGCACCGTGGGAGCGGCGGTTCTCGGCATGATGCTCTTTGACGAACCGCGAGACGTTTTGAGAATTCTATGCATTCTTCTAATTGTCGGAGGTATCGCGGGGCTGAAATTAACTTCCGCCAATTAAAACTTTTCCCTTTTCGTTGTAATATTAAAGTTTTCGACAATCTACAATTTTTCTATTTGGAGCAGAATATTTATGCGTCGTGATACAACTTCGTGGTTCAGCCACAATCTCGGAATGGATATGCCACTCGTGGCGTATGGACATGCAGGGTATCCGCTGCTAATGTTCCCGACGGCCGCCGCCGATTATCTTGAATACGAAAGATTCTATCTGGTCGATGCGATAAAGGAGTTTATCGACGCCGGTTTGATCCGTGCGTATTCGATCAATTCTGTAAATCGCTACAGCCTGCTCAATAAGGAGTCGCATCCCGGTTGGAAAGTCGAAATGCTGTCGCGTTATGACAAATACGTGACGGATGAAGTCTTGCCGCTGATCCGTAACGAATGCGGCGAAGACGCCAAGCCGTTGACCACCGGTGCCTCGCTGGGCGCCTTGCTCGCGGCAAATACATATTTCAAACATTCCGATCAATTCCGCGGTGTCATCGCAATGAGCGGAAGCTACGATATCTATAATTATCTGGCGAATTATTTTGACGAGAACGTCTATTTTAATAATCCGATGATGTATCTGAAGAATCTAAACGACGATTTCCATCTGCCCAGATTACAGCAGGCAGACTCGATCGCGATCGTCACGGGACAAGGCTCGTTCGAAGCTCCGAACCGAAGCCGCGAGTTCTCCAATCTTCTTAACTCGAAAGGAATTCCGCACGTTCTCGACGTCTGGGGACACGACGTAAATCACGATTGGGTTTGGTGGCGAAAGATGCTGCCGCATTATTTGAAACGTTTCTGCAGCTAACAATGAGGCGGTAGAAAAGTGGTTCGGGGGAGGTGTTATGTATGGCCGGAATCGCCTACGGGTTGCAGAACGGGGAAATTGCATTTATGCAATTTTCAAGAATAACCGTTCGCGCTGTGACAGGTTTGGCTTGAGTTATCTGTTGTGGACCATTTACGGCCGAGTTTCGGCAAATCGCTCGATTCGGTCAGTTACGATTTGGGCGATTATCCGCCCGGTATTTTCAGATTTCTGTGGACGGAACGACGCGCAGCTAAAAGACATAGCTGCGTGATTTTTCAAAGAAAAACGCTAACCGGTCTATTTAGAAAAGATTAGCGTTTTTTCATAATTTATTTAGATTATCCACTATCCATCGCCTTTTTTACCTTTTCGTTTGGTTCCTTCCGGCTTATCAGGAGGTGTATCCGGGTTCTTGATAGGCGGCTGAATAACGGGCGGCTTTATCGCCGGAGGATTATCAGGATTAGTATTCGGATTGTCGGCGCCGGTTGCCGGGGGCGTATCGCTGCCAGTGCCGGTTGTAGTGGTATCGGCTGCCGGCGGCTTCGTTTCCGTTGAGACGATCGCGCCCGACCGGATAGCTGCCTGATCGGCCTTTTCGAGTTTTTCGAGCTCCTCTCGCTTATTGCGTTCCATTAAACTCTTGATTTCCGACGGCATCGGGGGTGGGCTCGGAAAAGTGTCGCGGGGCTTGTCCTTCATGAAGGGAATCATAAATGCGTTAAAGAACGGCAACGCACCGTGGCCGCCGGTCATTCCCTTACCCAGATTCTCTTTACGCTCCGGATTTCCCATCCAGATCCCAGTTGCGAATGTCGGCGTGTAGCCCACAAACCAAACATCCGTTTGATCGTTGACCGTTCCCGTTTTTCCGGCAAGTTGATGGCCGCTTGCATTTGCACCAGGAGCTGTTCCGCCTCCGGCCGTGACACCGCGCATCATCTGGACCATAGTCAAAGCGACATATTCGCTTGTCACCTTCGAACTGGAATTATCCCATTCCTCAAGCAATGTTCCATCGCGGCTGTAAACCTTTCGTATAAGATGCGGGGTCATGCGAATTCCTTTATTTGGGAAGGCGGAATAAGCAGCGGTCATTTCCAAAAGCGAGGCCTCGCTGGCACCAAGAGCCGAGGGCAAGCTCGGGGCCATTGGGTTTGTAATTCCGAAGCGCCGGACCATTTGTCCACCTGCCTGGATCCCTACCTGTTCGAGCAAATGGACGGCCGCGAGATTATAGGATTTAGCCAAAGCGATCTTCATCGGAACATTCGGATGACTCAAAGTGCCGTCGTAATTATGCGGCGACCATCCGCCCCGTTTGATCGGAGCGCCGCTCACCAGCATGTCCGGTGTCATTCCATCCTCTACCGCAGCCGTGTATATAAAAGGCTTGTAGGCCGAGCCGGTCTGCCGCAGTCCTTGCGTGGCATTGTTGAATTTACTTGTATGATAATCGTATCCGCCAACCATCGTTACTATCTCACCAGTGTGCGAATTTATACAGATCAGTGACGCCTCGATTTCAGGAACTTGAGAAAGCTCAACCTCAAGTATTTGATTTTGAGCATCGACTTTCTTAACAAGAAATTCGGCCAAGAATCCCGGCTTCAATTCGTCTTTTGGGCGTTTTCCGCTTCGGCCCATATTTTTGGAAGTAACGATCGCCTTGTATTTGCCAAATCGAAC
>JAYSON010000082.1:0-5711 GCA_043722725.1 Chloracidobacterium sp. | reverse complement strand
GCTAATAATAACGATCCTGTTTTTTTGCCGGACCGAGATTTCTTCCTTTTGACATGGATATAGTGTTATCTTTCCAAAGCTCTGGTTGAAGTCCATGGTAGGTGGGGCGGTATTGACC
The DNA here is from genome assembly GCA_043722725.1 of Chloracidobacterium sp. Lineage (GTDB taxonomy): Bacteria > Acidobacteriota > Blastocatellia > Pyrinomonadales > Pyrinomonadaceae > OLB17. The sequence goes on along the minus strand of JAYSON010000082.1, from coordinate 5,593 downwards.
CACATCCGGCTTATCGTGTCGAAATCGACGACGACGCTGTCATCGTATTTATCTTGCGAAATAATTGCAGTCTGAATTGAACTCATATCATCTCCTTTTTCCGGGTCGAACTGATTGTTGCAGAGGTTATGCACCGCCACTCCTGAGATCGTATATCTAACGGTGCGTTCTTTGCTCCATCGATAAGACGATAGAATTATTTAAACTTGCGTAGTTAATTAATTCGCGGATTACGGGCGCCGAAATTTTCAGGTCCGAACCTGCGGGATCGGGTTAGCGCGTCAATCGATAGATCAAGATCGCCGCCCGTTTTGTAAGCATGGGCATTGTATCGACCTGTGCCCATTCGCCTTTCGCGTGCGAGTTTCCGCCGCCGCCGATGCCTATTCCATCAAGGCTGGGAATCAAGTTTGAGACAAAGGCCACATCACCGGCACCGCGGTCGCCCGGATCGAGCGCCTCGACCTTACCGTACCCGAGGTCCTGGCTGACCTGATCCAGTTGCTTCAAAAGTGTATAGTTTCCCTCAACCGGCGTCATCGCGGGAATGCCGTCCTGAAACGAGATGGCTGCTTTTGTGCCCGGCAGGCTTTTTGCAACGATCTCGCGCATTTTGGCGCGGGCCGCTTCCTTTTGCTCTTCGCTGATAAATCGTAGGTCGCCGTTAACGACAACCTTTGCCGGAACGACATTCGTCTTTCCAGTCGCCGAACCCGCCGCATTCTTTGTTTCGACTGTCGTACCGCCAAGAAAAAGGGCGGGATTGAACGTCAGGTATTTTTCTTTGCTGAGTGCTTCGCGGAATTCGTTCAGGATGCGTGAGGCTTCGAAGATGGCTCCGTTGCCCATGCTTTCGCGGAAGATCTGGCTTGAATGTCCGGTTTTCGCCTCGACCTCCAGCGTCCATGAGCTCGAACCGCGTCTGCCTACGGTTGCCGTATTTCGCACCGCTCCCTCAAAGCTCAATGCCAGATCGCTGCGTTTGGCAGCGGTGATCATGTCACCCCGGCAGATCGTAACCGGGTCGCACGAATCTTCCTCGTCACCCGTGAACATCAAAATAATTTTCGTATCTTTCAGCACGCCCGCGGCAGCCAATGCCTTCAATGCATACAACGCGATCACGTCGCCGCCTTTCATATCGCCGATGCCGGTGCCGTAAATCTTGTTGCCGTCGCGACGAAACTTCTCTCCGCGAAGCACTGTGTCGAGATGGCCAAGAATCAAAATGCGCTTGCCTTTTAAGCCGTTGGATTCGGCGATAAGATGCCCGGCCCGCTTCAACTCCGGCGGCATCTCAATCCATTTCACCGACATCCCTATCGCCTCGAGTTCTTTGCTGAAGACCATACCGACATTTTTTACGCCGGCGGTGTCCTCGGTCGGGCTTTCGATATTGACGGTTTTTTCTATTAGGGTAACCGCCTCCCCGCTGTGCTTATCGATATAGTCGACGATCTTTTGCTCATCGGCATTTCGCGTTTGAGCAGAAGACTGAAATGGCAAGACGCCGGTCAAAAGGGCCGCCGCTAAGATCGCATATATATGTGCTTTCATATTCATTCGTATTTTGATGAAATCAAGCTTTGTCTAGCTAGCTGTTCCCGACGCAATGGATCGGGCATCTTAATTCACAAAAGGTTTCTGAGTCGTTGGCTGCGAACTTGACCCTAACAAACTCAAAATGATTCGTATCTTTGTGATATTTGTACAAATACCATTCGAATAAATGTCTTTGTTCAGGCCGCATTCCTCTAATGGCCAATTCGGTTTCGCGGTTTTGTATGCCCGTTACGAGGATTGTCCTTATTTTTCGATCAGGAAACTCTCGCATCAATAGACCGGCATATCGAAGAACCTGCTCCACAGCAGATTTACCTCCGCCGCGATGTTTCAATTCTATAACCGCATATGTATCTTCAAATGTTCCCCTGAAGTCCAACTTGTCTTTTGTTCCTTTTGGGCTGTGCTGTCTTTCAACCGTATCGATTTTTAACCCTTTGTAGAGTTCATGTTGTTCGACGTAATCTTCCAAGTCTTTTTCCCGATCAAATAATTCGCCCAACTGTATGATCGGATAATTGTATATCCTCAATGTGCTTCCAGTTTTTAGTTCGTTTGAGTACTGCGGAAGTGTATAAAAGCCTTTCGATTTAAGGTTACCTTTTACTATTTCGAGATTTCTAGCCGTCCGTTTTCGTACCGAGAACTGGTCTAGAAATGAGGAAACCCTCATGGATTTACAGCCATGTTTTTCAATATCGTCACCTAACTTTTCAAAAAATGCTTCAAGTTTAGAATCCTTTGTGGGCCTAACTCGGTTTAACAGCGGAAAGGGTTTAATCGACGATATCGAATCTGCGTCACGATAGATCCAAATTCCACGTTCTGAAAGTTCTAGAATCTTTGGTGCACTCATTAAATAGCCCTTAAAAGTCAGAATTCAAAAACCGACTCTGGATTTCGTGGTCCACACAAAAATAAGTGCGATCAGAGCCGGCAAGGCCTGCGTGAACAGGATCGACGTCTTTGCGGTCAATCCGCCGAATATTCCGGCGAGGACGATGCAGGCCAGAAAGAATATCTTGATCTCATTCCGGCCCGAAAAAAGCCCCCAAAACAATCCGGCGGCAAGAAAGCCATTGTATAACCCTTGGTTCGTTGCCAGCGTCGCGGATGACGCCGAAACTTCGGGCGTCATGTTGAAGATCTTCTGACCGATGGGATGATTCCAAAAGAACATCTCGAGGATGAGGATGCCGATGTGTTCGACGGCCAAGAAAGCCGTCAAAATAGTTGCAATGAGTTTCATATTATTCGTCGTAGATATTCGTGCCGGTCAGCGGCTCAACGATGACGGCGGTTCCGTAGGCGAGGACCTCCGTTGCACCCGACATGACTTCAGTAGCATCGTAACGGGCGCCGACAATGGCGTTTGCACCCAGTTCCGATGCGTGCTGAATCATTATCTCGAAAGCTTCGGAGCGGGTCTCTTCGCAAAGCTTGGTCCAGGCCGTTATATTGCCTCCGATCAGCGTTTGCAGCCCGGCACCGATATTCGCGACGATCGAACGCGACCGGACGATGATTCCGCGCACTACGCCAAGATTCTGGGTTATACGACAACCGGGAAGCTCAAAAGCGGTCGTAACCATCTGTGTCGATACGGAAAAACGCGGGTCGCTTACCCGATAAGGAACCTGTTGCGGTATTTGATTGTTCATATGAGCGACAATCATAGTCCTGAAAATACAAAAAAGCTACTTCATTGCAGTACTTGATCGTTCAGGGAGAGGCACGAAAACCGACCAAGACGAACACACCAAACATGAAAGGATTTTGTCAGTTTTTGGAAAGTTTTCCCCTGATGTTAGAGTATTATTACAAAAATCTTTGGGCCGTGTTTTCCGCTGAACTCAAACTTTCAATTAAACAAACACCAAAACTTAGCGTGTGAGGGCATTTTACTGAATAAAGTTATGAAGAGAACCAGAATGATCAAAACTACGATCGCCTTTGTATTGATGCAGACGATCCTTTTGCCGAATATTTTATTGGCGCAAACCGCTGCACCCGCTGCGGACATTAACGCTGCGATCCGAAAGGAGGGAATGGAGAATTCGAAGATAATGAACACGATGCATTATTTTACAGACCTCTACGGGCCGCGTTTGACCGGTTCACCGAACCACGTTAACGCCGCGAAATGGGGCGTCAGCGAGATGAAGTTGTGGGGCTTTGATAACGCGGAGCTCGAGGTGTGGGATTTCGGACATCCGGGTTGGGTCAATGAACGCAATACCGGGCTAATGCTCTCGCCGGTTCAGGACACGCTGACCTATGAAGTAGTTGCGTGGACGCCTTCGACAAAAGGCGTAATCACATCCGACGCGGTGCAAATCGTGATCCCGCTATTCCCCTCAGCCGCAAATCCCCAGATAATGCAGCTTCCGACGCAAGAGGAACTGACCGCGTATTTAAACAGCGTTAAGTCTAGTGTCAACGGTAAGATCGTGTTCGTTGGCAAACATCTATTTATTGACCAAACGGCCGCAGCTCCAGCAAAGCGCGTTCCTGACGAAGACATGAAAAAGCGGTTTGATCCAAACAATGCTGTGCCGCAGGGCGGACCGCGCACGCCGCCAACGCCGCGGCCGGGAGCGTTAACGCCGGCTAAGCTCGGCGAACAGGTCGATAAGTTTCTCGTCGATAACAACGTTGCTCTCAGGATCAACGACTCGGGGATGAATCTAGGATTAATGCGTGCGTTTAATAACCGCAGCTTCGATCCAACAAAAGTAGTGCCGACCGTCGTAATGCGTAACGAAGATTATGGCCGCATCACGCGTCTTTTGGCTCACAAAACACCCGTTCGGCTCGAATTCGATATTCGAAACCGGATGGTTCCGGAGGGAACAACGAGCTACAACATGATCGGCGAGATCTATGGCTCCGACAAAAAGGACGAGGTAATTATGTTGGGAGGCCATTTGGATTCGTGGCATTCGGCAACCGGTGCGACCGACAACGCCATCGGCTGTGCGACGATGATGGAAGCTGCCCGAATTCTCAAAGCGATCGGCGTCAAACCTCGCCGAACGATTCGCGTTGCATGTTGGGGCGGCGAAGAACAGGGCCTGCTCGGCTCGCAGGCGTATGTGAAAAAACATTTCGGTTCGGCCGAGGCCCCGACGGCCGAGTGGAGCAAATTCGGCGGGTATTTCAACATCGACAGCGGGACCGGTAAGGGAAGAGGAATGAGCGTCTTTGGTCCGCCTGAAACCGCTGCCGTGCTTCGTGACGCTTTGGCTCCGTTTGCAGATCTGGGATTTGCCGGAGTTCTGAGTTCGAAAAACCGTGGTCTCGGCGGCACGGACAGCACTTCGTTCAATCAGGCCGGATTGCCCGGAATCGGCACTCAGCAAGATCCGATCGAGTATTTCACGACGACATGGCACACCAATCTCGATACTTACGAACGTATCATCGAGGCTGATGTGAAAACGTCGGCAATTATCTTCGCGGCCGCCGTTTATACGCTGGCAATGCGCGACGAGCTACTGCCGCGATTCAAGGCTGGCGAGATGCCCGCGTTGCCTCCACAGAATTAATTAGTATCGTCTCTATTAATTGACTCCACCCTTAATTGAAGTTTACCTTTACTCTCCTGTCCGGGCTCTAGTCCAATCGCTTTTGACTAAAGCCTCGGGCCGCTAAAATCCCAGCCTCCACGAAAACTGGCGGCAACTTAAAAAAGGCCGAAAGCGGCGCCTTATATGGTTCTATTTTCTAAACTGGATTTTGTAAAAAGAGTATACGAAGGACAAATATCGGCAAGCACGCATTCATGACATTTCGGCTTGCGGGCATGGCACACTTGGCGGCCGTGAAAGATCATCCAGTGCGGAAACATGATCCACTCGCTTTCCGGTACCAGTTTTTCCAGATCTTTCTCGATCTTTTCCGGCGTTTTCTGTTTTGTAAGTATGAGCCGCTGCGACAGGCGTGAAACGTGCGTGTCGACAACGACGCCCGATGCGATTCCGAACGCATTGCCCAATACAACGTTCGCTGTTTTTCTCGCGACTCCGCC
>JAYSON010000081.1:0-7300 GCA_043722725.1 Chloracidobacterium sp. | reverse complement strand
GCGTTTTTTGCCGCGACGATCAGCCCGGACGTGTCCTTATCCAAACGATGGATCAATCCGGGGCGAATGTGGGGAAATGGTGAATGGTGAATGATGAATGATGAGTTAAGAACACCACCCCGTCCGCCCAAAGCGGCGTCCACCCCTCCTAAAACAGGAGGGGAGCCTGAGGGATTCGGAATAACATCTCGTCCGCCCACTCCCACCACCCCGTCAGCGAAACGCTGCCACCCCTCCTCAGGCAGGAGGGGAGTTGCGGCCTCCTCTCCTAAAGGAGGAGGGGAGCTTGCGGATTTTTCCGAAGTCGATGGGTCTTTATTTAAATGAAAGGTCAACGCATTCAGGAGTGTGCCGGTTTTGTCGCGGTGCGATGGATGGACGAGCATCCCGATAGGTTTATTTACGACGATCAAATGTACGTCTTCGAAAATAATGTCGAGCGGGATGTCCTGCGGGACCATCGAGTTCTCGCGGGTCGGATCAAGCTCGATCTCGATGAAATCATTTGGCCGCAGGCGGTAGCCAATGTTCTCCCATCTGCCGTTGACCTCGCATCTCTCGGTTTTTACTATTTCGCGCAGATAAATCTTGCTAAGACCTCGAAACTGATCCAGCAGAAAATCTTCCAAACGCACTTTTTGCTCCGCCGCGGCGGCTATTAGCTCAATTCTTTCGTCCACAGATAAGATTTTAGCTTATGAAAGGAAAAAAGAGGATGTTAAAAGCCTTCTCGGGCTTTGCCCGTCTATTTGCGGTGAAGCTCTGCTTCACCGTAGGTCCCCGCAAAAGGCGGCGGCATAGCCGCGGATATTTTAGAAGGCTCTCGGAAAAGCATAGCTTCTCCGCAAATAGAGCGGCAAAGCCGCAATTCACATATCCGGTCGAATCGCCTTGTCATGTTATGATTTAGGCGAAATTTCTAAAATAAAACTACGTTTTTGTACCTATGTCTTTCGACACTCTTGATGCAATCTCCAAAATCAGCGATGCGCTCGGTGCGGCGGCCGGCTCTGCATCCAGTCTTAACTTCGTAATGCAACTGATTACGTCCGAAGCGGGTGCCGCCAGCTGCTTTATGTTGTTGATGCAGCCTGAAACGGATAAATTGATTCCTGCTGCATCTCACGGATTGGGCGTCGCGGACTTTCGCAGGCTGGAAACGCGTGCAGATACAAGCATTCTTCGTAAAGTTTTTGACGAATCTGCTCCGCTTTTCATCAAAAACGTTTCAATCGAGCCGACGCTTGATTATCTAAGTTCTGACGGTGACCGGTGTATCGTCGCGGTTCTAATTCGGCTGGCCAGTAAGCCTTTAGGAGTTCTTTGCGCTCAGTTTCCGGCCAGGGATGCTGCCAATTCTGATCGCCTGATACGATTTCTTTCACTCGTTGCCTCGATGTTGGCACAAACTCTTCGAGTCGAACATGCCGTGCTCGGCGAACGTCAAAAGCTGATCGAAGAGAATTCACATCTAAAGCAAGAACTTAAAGAGAAATACGAATTTTCCCATATTGTCGGCAATTCAAATCCGATGAAGCAGGTTTACGACCAGGTAACGCAAGTCGCAAGATCGAACGCCACTGTTTTGCTTCGAGGTGAGAGCGGAACCGGCAAAGAAATGATCGCCAATGCGATCCATTACAACAGCCTTCGCAGCAAGCGGCCATTCATAAAAATAAATTGTGCCGCACTTCCCGACACTCTGATCGAAGCAGAATTGTTTGGCCATGAGAAAGGGGCATTTACCGGAGCGGACAGATTTAAACGCGGACGCTTCGAAATGGCGGACGGCGGAACGCTATTTCTAGACGAAATTGGCGATCTGCCGCTTCAAACGCAAATAAAACTTCTTCGCGTACTGCAGGAACGCGAGTTTGAGCGTCTTGGCGGCACGGAAACAATCAAGACGAACATTCGTTTGATCACGGCGACGAATAAAAACCTCGAGGAAGCAATATCCGGGGGCGGTTTTCGCGAAGATCTTTATTATCGTTTAAATGTTTTTACGATCTTTCTCCCGCCATTACGCGAACGAAAGTCGGATATTCTGTTGCTTGCCGAGCATTTCCTCGAAAAATACGAAATCGAACACGGAAAGCGAATCCGAAGAATCTCGACACCCGCGATCGACATGCTGATGAGCTATCACTTCCCCGGAAATGTTCGCGAGCTTGAAAACGCAATCGAGCGCGCCGTTCTGGTCTGCGACTCAAATGTAGTTCACGGCCATCACCTGCCGCCGACATTACAGACGGCGGAGGTTTCCGGCACGGTCACGGATATGTCGCTCGCGTCCGCGGTCGAGGCTTTTGAACGCGATATGATCCAGGATTCTTTGAAATCAACCCAGGGCAACGTTGCGAAGGCGGCGAAAATGCTTGATTCTACTGAGCGCATCCTTGGTTACAAGATCAAGAAGTATGGTATCGACGCGGCACGGTTTCGCAGATGAATAAGTTAGATTCTTTAGTAAAAGATTTACCCGACCCTGAATCGGCGACACGTTTTTTTAAGCAGTTTACCGAACGGCACCCGTCGAAAGCCGCGAAACTCGATAAAAACGAAGGTCTTTTGTCCGACGCCCTCACGCTCGCGTCCTTTAGCCCGTTATTTGCGACAACCCTCATTCAAAATCCGGACTATCTGTGGTGGCTGGATAGAAAACGGGCCGAATCCAGCGTAAGAAATAAAGAAGAGCTGCTGGAATCGCTCGCCCGTTTTTCGTTAACGAATTCACAGATCGAGCCGCAGGTTTTATTTGCAAGATTCCGCCGCCGTGAGCTTCTGCGTATCTTTCTAAGGGACATCCGTCGGTTAGGAACTATCGCCGAGATCACAGAGGAGATATCAAACCTTGCGGATGCGATTCTCGAAAATGCGCTTCGCATTGCACGGCAGGAATTAGACAATCGCTTCGGTTCGCCTTTTGAGATCGACGCCAAAGGCCGTAAGCGTGCGTCCGATATTTGCATTGTTTCCCTTGGAAAACTCGGATCGCGCGAACTTAACTATTCCTCCGACATCGATCTTCTGTTTATTTACTCCGCCGACGGCTCTACGACAGGCAATGGATCGCGCGGAGAGATCACAAACCGCGAATATTTTGTAAAACTTGTGGAATCGATCACAAAACTTGTCGGGCGGCAAACGGGCGAAGGTGCGGCTTACCGTGTCGATCTGCGTTTGCGGCCGCACGGCAGGGTCGGTTCACTAGCGCTGTCCATAAATGAGACAGTCCGTTATTACACCACCGAGGCAAAAAGCTGGGAACGCCAGGTCCTTATTCGTTCGCGTTCTAGTGCCGGCAAATCGCGGATATTCAAAACGTTCGTCGATGCGGTTGAGAACGAAGTTTTTTCCGCGACCGAAGATGTAGAGACGGCGCTGCGAAATGTTCACCGATCAAAGGAGCAAATAGATTTTGAACACAAGGCCGATAAAGAGTTCGACGTAAAACTCGGCCGCGGCGGCATTCGTGAGATCGAGTTCATTGCACAGGCTTTGCAGCTTTGCTACGCGGGCAAAGATAAATGGCTTCGTGCTCCACATACGCTCATCAGCCTTTCGCGCCTTGCCGATCGCAACCTATTGAGTGATGCGGAATTGACCGGATTGTTCGCGGCTTATGATTTCCTTCGCCATCTCGAGCATATCTTACAGATGGAAAACGGTTTGCAGACCCATTCCTTGCCTAACGATCCCGAAAAAAGGCTTTTGATCGCAAAACGGATGAGATTTGCCGAACTTTCTGAATTTGAGCACGCATTGGCGGCAAATACAGATAACGTCCACACCACGTTCGTCCGCGTCTTCGGGGAAAAGGCCGTCACTACAAAGCCGGAAAACCTCGAAATTGAAACATCGATGCAAATCTCCGTCATTTCCGCGGCGACGGACGATACCCGTGAGATCACAAACGTCCTCCAGGCTGGGTTTTTTGCGTCGCTGGAAAAACTGGACATCAAACCCGACTTGACGCCTGAAAAGCTTTCGATTGTTCGCGGAATAGCCGAAGTCTCTTCAAAATTTACCGAATTGCTCACCGCAAAGCCGCTTTTGGTAAATAATCTGAAAATGCCTGGCGACCGCTTCCCCGAACGCGACTATAAAAGCGTTTTGGGGGCTGCACTTGACGATCATGCCAACTTTGGTAACACGCTGTCTATGATGAGGACGAAATGGTCGCAGCTGCTTCTTGAGATCGCAGTTTTCGACATATTCGACGTCCTTCCGGCAAGGGAAATAAAACAATTGCAGAGTAAACTTGCCGAAGCGAGCATCGAAATCGCTCTGCGTGCCACGCGACAGGAACTTTCGCGTCGCTTCGACCTTGAAATGGGAGAACTTCCGATCGCCGTTCTAGCTCTCGGAAAGCTCGGCAGCGGCGCGATCGATTACGATTCGGACCTCGATCTTGTTTTGATTTATGAGGATAATCAGCCTCCTTATATTGCAGATTATACGAACGCCGAATTTTTCAGCCGAGCAGTCGAAATATTTGTCACTGTCCTTTCCAGCATGACGCGTGACGGTAACTTGTATCGTGTCGATCTCCGCCTGCGGCCGCACGGCAAGAATGGGCCGAGCATTTCTACAAAAAATTCGTTCGTCGAATACATCAATGGCGAAGCGTCGATTTGGGAAATGCTCGCTTACGTTCAAATCCGGGGCGTTTCCGGTGATATTCAGCTGGCGAAGAAGGCGGAGCGCGAGATCAGTGACGCAATTCGCAGCCGCGTCCGGCGGGAACACCCGGACGAGCTCCGAATCGAATCAAAACGCATCCGGCTAAAGCTGGAGGCACAGCACTGCGCCGACCGCGGCGGCAAAGATATCGACATAAAATTCGGCGCGGGCGGACTGCTGGACGTTTACTTTGTAGTTCGGTATCTGCACCTTCGCGACAAAATGGGAGAAAACTCCGCGAGCCGCTCGACCGCGGCAAAGCTCGAAGAATTTTATGCCAACGGATCTCTGTCAACTGAAGATTTCGCCGGTCTCAGCGAAGGCTACGCTTTTTTGTCTGAGCTTGACCACAACATCCGCCTGATGATCGGCCGAGTCTCGCGACTCCCTAGTGGGAATCGATCTGTGCTCGATAGGATAGCCGCAAGAATGCACTACGGTTCCGTCAGCGATCTCCTCGAACAACTCACAATGCACCGCCTGAACATCCGTTCCGCGTTCGACAACATTTTTGCAGACTGATTGTGACAGTTCAAAAAAGTGTAACAGCCGCCGTCCATATGCTGCTCAAAGGTGTTCTTATAATGTTCGATCTACAAACCAAAATAATGCCGTCACCAACTGATCCGGAACACCAATTCATATGTTAAAGCCGATTCTGATCATTTTAGTCATCTTATTCGCTTCAGTAAGCTCGTTCACGCAATCTGAAACGCTGACAAACGCCGACATTGTCGAAATGACAAAGGTTGGACTCTCAACGGAGATCGTTATCCGAAAGATAAGGACATCGAATACGAGATTCGACGTTTCCGCTACTGGCCTGATCGAATTAAAAAGGGCGAACGTTCCCGATGGCGTAATCACGTCGATGATTGACCGTCAGGAAGTGATTCCGCCGAACGAAAACATCGATAAAACGCCCGCGTATTCAGAAAGCGGTTCTACGCCAAACACGTTTGTGTCGCCGCATAATGATCCGGCAAGCAAAAAAGACACTCTCGCTTCCGCAAAAACAATCGCATTCGAAAAATCTTCCGTGCAGCCTTCCCGACAGGCTTTGGAAAATGAGCTGATGAAACGCAAAGACTTCAAAGACCTGAATCTGACGATATCCCGATACAAAGACGCGGCCGATCTGTACGTCGAGATCGGCTACGTTTCCCTTTCGTGGATAACGCACCGCTACGTTTACAGAATCTACGACCGCCGCAGCGGAGCGGTTTTAGCCGCAGGCGAAACTACATCCTGGGGTTCCCTAGCCGGGAACATGGCACGCAACATTTCGAAAAGTCTGCATACCGCCGCGGGAAATCCGTAGAATGACCTCGAGAAATGAACCTTCTTTTTCTGTTCTGGTATCGCCGCATCTAACCGGAAATAAACTTCAAATAGTTCGAAACCGGTCTGTGATCTTTTCTCAAACATATGTTGTCCGTTGCCAGATCGCGAAATAAAGCGTTTAATGACTGGAGTAGAAAGCATTTAATCAACCCTTCCTGCTATTTATCCAGTAAGAACAACTCCCACAGGAGAAATAATGAGATTCATATCGCTGATATTAGTATGCAGTATTTTTGTCGTCACTTCGCAGGCCCTGCTTGCCCAAACATCGCCTGCTCCGGTCCCGGAAGCGGTGATCCAGGCACCAAAAGAACCGCTTGCCTTTGGATTGCAGGATGGAGCGCCGCTCAAGCTGCGGATCAACCGAAACATGTCTTCCGCCGACGCTAAAACAGGTGAGACGATAGATTTTGAAGTGCTTGAAGACGTAAAGATCGGAGAAATTGTGGTCATACCGCGTGGCGGAGTTGCCCTTGGAACGGTTACTCGCGGTAAACCTAAAGGACGAATGGGAAAAGGCGGCAAACTCGATATTAATATCGATTCGGTTAGAACCGTGACAGGAGAAAAAATTGCTTTGCGTGCGGTGAAAGAAACTAAAGGCAAAGGTTCTACGGCAGTAATGACGGGAGCAATCGTTGCCACAAGCATTTTATTTTTCCCGGCGGCACCTTTCTTTCTCTTTATGAAAGGTAAAGACATAAAGATTCCTAAGGGAACCGAGATAACCGCATATGTTAGCGGAGACGCCTCGCTTGATCGCAATAAGTTTACCGGCATGATCCCCAACAGCGGCGTTCTGCCAAAAGGCGAAGATACATCAGGCACTGACCCGCAATCCTCAGGCATCTTGATCAAATCTGCTCCGGAAGGCGCCGAAATCTCTATCGACGGTAAATTCGTCGGAAGTACGCCATCGACATTGCGTTTGAAAGCCGGCGATCACTCAATCTCCATAAAGAAAGCGGGCTATGTATTATGGAAACGAACGATGACATTGACCTCAGGCGGAAACATCACGGTGGATGCCGCGCTTGAAACCAACCCGTAGCTCGGATAATTTGATTGCTGTAATAAAGCAACGGCGATTCAATTGAACCTTACTGAAGTTTACTTTTGAACTCGCATCGGTTTCCTCGGCGGCCCTTTTTTCTTTTCTGTAAGTGCCTAACGCAGTATAATCTAGCCAGTATTATGCCGAGGTTTCCATTAATCAGCTTTATTGTCGTTTCGATGCTCGGTTCCGTTTCGGCCCAGTCGGGGCGGACAA
>JAYSON010000080.1:0-7296 GCA_043722725.1 Chloracidobacterium sp. | reverse complement strand
CCGGCAGATCCAATTCTGCAAGCGTCTTTTGTAGAAGATCGGAATAATATAAAGTGACCCAATCCTTGGTGACCTGTCCGGCGCGAAGATGCAGTATGCTGCCGTCTGCGTCGTATCCTTCGAACTGAATAGGTCTGAACCACGAATCGACAACATGCTTGTTCAATCGTTTTTCGACGGACAAAAGTATGTCGTTCCAGAGTTCGGTTTGTTGTAAAAGGGCTTCCACTAAGTATCTCCGAAAATTAAAGTTTAGATCAAAAAATCAGTTAAGCGTAAGTGCGGTTCTGAAATTTGTTAAGCAGAACACAAACGTTCCCATCGATTAGGCCGTAAGCCGTTTCGTAATCAGGGACTTTAGCGTTTGAAGGAGCCTCAATAGAGAATTATCCACAAGCTTTTCCACAGCCGTGTGGAAATATGTATAAAACCTAAAGTGTAACCTTAAGTTATTTGTTTCCAATGGTTTACAAGAACTAGTAAGTAATGAAACGGATGACAGACTAACATAGGAAAGCACTAAGCGCAAGGAGAAATCCACAGAAAAATTCCGCGTCCATCGCAATGGATTAAACCCTTTTTTAGACAACGGTTTGGCAAGTTTTTTCTTTCTGTTAGACTGGATTATCGAGACAATTATCGGTCAGAAAACCGTAAATTTGAAGAAAAAATTTTGAATAAAAAAAAAAAGAAAACACTCAAGAAAAATATTTTTAAGGAAAAGATTAAGAACGCTTGCAAGGGTCTGTTTTATCTCAGCGAGACTGACGCTGAGATTTTTCCTGTTTTTTGCGGGAAGGTAAATATCGGGTCGCGCGAAACGATCTTGAAAGAGCTAGGATTGAAAGAAGGAACCACGACCGAAGAAAGAACATTTACAGAATTCTTTTCCCGCCTTACGAAAATTCAGGATTGGTTTTCCCAAGCTGAAACCAGAAATGCAAAGCGATTTCTGACGCTTCAAAAGCTGCTAGAGGAAAATCTCGACGATCCGATCGTGCTCCGGACCGGGCGAATACAGATCGACATCTACGTTGTAGGAATCGACGCCGAGGGCAATCTGACAGGAATAAAGACAAAAGCCGTCGAAACATAAAAAAGGGCAAAGTTCCGATGAACCCGCCCTAGTCGGTAAAAATCTTAATTGCAACTACTTCTCGCGAATACTGCTGGCTCCGGAAGACTTCTTCTCCATATTTTTCGGACTTCCGGAGTAAACGATTTTGCTCGCACCGCTTGCCTCTGATCGGAGATCGTTTACCGCAAAGACGCTGACATGACTTGCGCCGCTGGCATCGACATTCGCGTTTTCGGCCCTAAGATTCTCCGTATCTACAGCACTCGCACCGCTTATTTCGATAGTCAGATTAGCGGTCTCACCATTTATGTTCACCTTTGATGCTCCGCTCGTGTCAACCCGCAGTTCGCTGTTCTTTACCGCCGCGAGCGTTACTTTCGACGCTCCTGAGGCCTCAATATTATCAATGTTCAGAGCCGAAATTCGTATTCTGAGCGGATTGTTCGTTGAGACCTTTTGTTCGGTCTCAATTATAAGAACACCGCCGCGGACTTCGGTCTTAATGAGAGGAAGTAGGTTGTCGTCCGCTTCGATTTCGATGCCGAATTCTTTCTGAGCCGTGATCTCAACCTGGAAGACGCCACCCACATCCACGCCGCTGAAGCGGCCAACGTCGCGGGTTTCAGAAGCGAGTTTTCCAGAGCCTTTGGTTCCCGAACTGAATGAAAAACTAAACATTTTTTCGCAAAGCCGGCCGAACGAAAAGAAACTGCTGACGAACACGCTTAGCAAAAGCGCCGAGACGAAGACAACGATTCCGATTTTTTTCATATAAAGTCCTCCGGGGGATATTGCTGTCTAGGGAAAACGAATCGCCGTGCGAAAAAGTTCAAAAGTATTTCGTATCTAGATTCCGACCCCGGAGCGTTAGAGCACGTGGAACACTAAAAAGGGCGAGTGGAGACCCGCCCTTTACTCAGCTATTTGCTAATGTGGAACATGTCATTTCCGGCAATAGCCTTCGCTGCCCTTGGTGATGACGACGCAGTTCTTCTGACCTGCAAGCCACTTCATACCGGTTTCTTCGGCTGTAGCGGCCTTTATCGTCTCCGTTTTGCCCTTACGCATGAATTCGATGGCATCACCTTTTGCAGAGCCGTCGAAAGTTTCCGCCTTGTCGAGATTTTTGATCTCGATCGAATACTTATCACCTTTTTTGGTGACATTCAGGTAAGCACCTTCAACACCCGGCCACTTGCCTTCGAGAGCCGTTAACTTGGCCGACGGAGCGGCGGGAGCCTTGGGATCGACTACTGGGCTAACTGCGGGTGACGCGGCCGGAGTGGCCGAAGCCGCGGGGCTAGGTGCCACGTTCGGCACCGGTTTAACTTCCGGGGTGCTTGTGCAAGCACCCAACACGCCGACAGCGGCGACAAACAATACAAAAAGTACTAATCTTCTCATTTTTTTATTTCCTTAATTTAATGTTGTAACGCGGTTCTTTCCGGCCGTCTGACAACACACTGCGGCCCCGCCTTTTCAAGCAAACACAGCCGGACTATACGCACTTGACCTTAGCTTTCCCGATGCTCTAAAACTTACCGAACATCGATCCGCTAATATCGTACGAGTAACGCTGCGTCCCAAAGAACGCGCGGTCGGTGCAAACTTGCAGGAATTTAGCGTCAATTAAAAAAAAATTTTTTTTTGGACAGATCGAATAACGAGAAGGGCCATTGTTGACTTCTACATCGGCAAGGTCTTAATATCCACGCAGACCATTCTTCGCAAAACGCTCAAAAGGATCGGATAAATCAATGAAATTACTCGCACTTTTCGGTTTACTGGCCGCGGCAATGACATTTTGCAATCTGTCGGAAAAGTTGACGACAAAAGGGAATGACCCAAATGCGGACCAACCACCGAAAAATGCTTCTGTAAAGTCGACGCCTGACCGCGACAGTGTAAAGAACCAACTAGTCAAAATGGAAAATGACATTGCCGATGCCGCCGTTGAAGGCGACATCACCATGCTTTCCAAAAATACGACCGATGATTTCGAACAGATAGGGCCGGACGGAAAAGTTCAGAACAAGAATGAGGCCCTCGCGGATGTTAAGAAGGAAAAGTCGATCAAATCGTGGTCGATCACGGAAGCCGATCTCGTCTCGGTGACCGAAGACAGTGCGGTTCTCAAATATTTGCTTTCCCTAAAACTCAGGACTGGCCAGTCAGGAAAGGCCCGAGTGACGGACACATTTGCAAAAAAAGAAGGTCGCTGGCTGCTGAAGTCGTCGCAGCAGACGATGGTCAAGTAAACGTCCGAATAAGTCAGCACATCAGCCAGGCCCCAGAAATGTTCACTACCTTACCGCTGTGGAATGTGAAATTCGTACTCCCGCGTCCTTATTTCTTCGTCCATTTAAAGCGGGAGGGTGCTCATAAGCTTATACATAGGTGATTTCGGCGAAAAATATCATCAAATTTTACTTCGCGAAAGCCCAGTATGAGAGAAACGCCTGAACGATACCGATAACCAGGCCGAAAAACGCGCCAAAAAGCTCGATCGTTCGCAGATGTTCTTTGGCGACTGACATAACCAGCGATTCCAGCTTTTCCGCTGGATAAGTGCTTATCTTTTCACGGACGACGCTGCCGATATCGAATTCCTTGATTGCATCGGGCAGCTTTTCCCGGATGGCAGCAATTATGGTTTCAGACAGAGATTCGCTGGCCGTACGCAGTTTCTCTTCGGAAATATTGTCGGAAAGCTTGCCGATCGGCGTCGCAAGAAGTTTTTCGATTTGTTTATTGAGAACA
Organism: Chloracidobacterium sp.; assembly: GCA_043722725.1. Classification (GTDB taxonomy): domain Bacteria; phylum Acidobacteriota; class Blastocatellia; order Pyrinomonadales; family Pyrinomonadaceae; genus OLB17. The sequence continues at coordinate 3,458 of JAYSON010000080.1, read as the reverse complement.
GAGTTGATGATCTGCGACGTTTCGTCGCGCGAAAGAATGCTCAGCAAACCTTTAGACAGCATATTTTTCAGCTTTTCTTCGGATTCGGTATGCAGCGTCTGCATGATCGCATCGATGCTGTGAGGGCGAAGCTTCTCAAGCGTTTCCCGTAGATAAAGCGAGATGGAAGCAGTCATTTCGTCGCCGCGCAATACGGAAAAGATCGATTTCGCGATCTGAGCCTTCAAACGATCAAGCTGTCCTGGTGCGATCGTTCCGATTATGTCCGGCAGCGGCCGCGCAAGGGCGTCATCTATGCTTGTATTGATAAAATTGCGGGCCTCGTCAGCGAAGAAGTCGCCTTTTAGCGTCTCTTCGATCCGTTTCGGCAGGCTTTCATTTACGAGATCATCGACCTCGCCGATAAGATTTTCGCGAGATACGAATATCTTTTTGAAAAACGGCAGGCCTTCGTAATAATCGTGGACCTCGTGCTTTATCAATGCTCCGATCTGATTACGCGTCTTTTCGGCCGCTGCGAGCTGGGTTAGGCGGTGCACGACAGGTTCGATCTGCTCGTTTGCCTTCTCTTTTAACAGATCAATAGCGTCCTCGGTGAACAATTGCCCGAGCGGTGTTTCGGTATTGGCGAGGTCATCGACACGGCGGTTGATGAATTCGCGGATCTTTTCTTCGAACGCGGATGCTTCCACGGCGGAACGGATGCGTTCTTCGACAAAGGTGATAATGCGTTCGAAGGTTTCTTCGTCGACAACTTCGGAAACGCGTTTTGAGAGGAATTCATCGACACGACGTTCGACAAATCCGCGGATTGTTTCGAGCGATTCCTCGCTTTTGAGCACGTCCTCTATGTGTTTCGCGACCTTGAACTGCAGGGACGTGATCGCATCAAGCACAGGAGCGCGGAGATTTATCGGCAGGGCTTCGATCAGCGAAGGGTAATCGTGCGATAAGAGTTCATTCGTATATGAATCGACTACGCCGCGGATCTTTTTTCGCAGGAAGTCCTTACCGAGCAATTCCTCCATTATCGTTTCCTGCGAAACCAACTCTTCGCCGACCGCTTTGCCGATGGCGTTTGCGAGCCGGTCGCGGTGACGCGGGATCATCCCTTGGGGGAAAAGCGTGATGCCGAGAATTTTGAACGGTAGGCGTGGGCGGAACAGCATCCGAACGGCGAGCCACGCACCGACGTAGCCGTGGACCGTCGCGAATAGGATCAAAAGGCCGATCTGAACATATAGGTTCTTAAAGACCGGCTCGATCGTGCGGAGTATGTCCTGTAAAAATTCCATCAAAAAAGCGGAAACACGACGGTTAGGGAGTGTGCTTCTTTACTATGCTGCTGAGCACGAACCCAGTCGCTACCGCTCCCGGTTCTGACTAGAAGACCTGAAATCCCTTAGACTTCAAACAAAAGTCGGCGAATTCCTTCAGCGTTTCGTGCGATGTGCTGTAATTCTTCCACTGCTCATCGTCATCGCGGTGAAGCTGCATATCGTCCGGGGCGTCGGTAATGCTCAGATCGGCAAATATCCGCTTGTTAGGTTCGAGCTTCGGCAAGAACACCTCGGTTATCTTTTTTCCGATCTCGTGCGCATCTTCGACCTCTATCTTTACTCCGGTTGCGTTATAGGCCATCTGCCGCAGTTGGCCGTCGCTTAAAATGTCCAGGCTTTTGATCACCTCAAGCGTGGCCTTCCAATTCCATACGTTGGCATTGAACTCATAGTTCTCTTCGCCCATATCGTGCAATGTGAAACTCATATTTTTATGTGCAGACAGGCTGCTAAGCCTGTCGAATGCTCTTAAAGCTCGATGAACAGTTTTGGCAAACTGTTCTGCATAAAAATGCTAAACGCCAGAGGCCAGACAAGTCAATAAAGTTTTTGAGAAGTTTCGCTTTGCGCCGCACGCATAGGTATAATTTTGGTTCATCTAGTGGAACAACCGGCACCAATTGACACAAAAGCTTATTTGGCGCGGATCGGCGTCGAGCCAGACCATTTGGAGGCGGACGGCCAGACGCTGCAGTTTCTGCAGCGAAAGCATCTGCTGACGGTGCCGTTTGAGAATCTAGACATTCATTGGAAACGACCGATAGTTTTGGACGTTGATAAGTTTTACGCAAAAGTAGTCGAAGAAAAACGCGGCGGATTTTGTTACGAGCTGAACGGTTTGTTTAACGAATTGCTTTTGTCGCTTGGCTTTAAGACCTGTTTGATATCAGCCCGGGTTTTTAACGGAACCGGGCACGGGCCAGAATTTGATCATGCCGCGATAATCGTCACAATCGGTGATGACGGATACTTGGCGGACGTAGGTTTCGGCGATTTTACGGCGGAACCTCTTCGGTTCGGGCTTGGAGTTGAGCAGCAGGACGAAACAGGTATTTTTGTCATTCGGCGGTTTGACGATGAATATCTGGAGGTCGCAAAAAAGGACGGCGGTGAATGGAAGAGCCAATATATTTTCAAGGATATCGCCCGTGATCTTTCGGAATTTGCCGAAATGTGCGACTTTCAGCAGTACTCGCCGGAATCGCATTTTATGAAGGGGAAGGTTTGCTCGATATTGACCGACGGCGGGCGAAAGACGGTGACGGATAAGAAGGTTATCATTACAGCGGATGGCGGGAAGAAAGAGAGCGTCGTTGCGTCGGACGAAGAATTTGATCAAATTTTGAAACGGGAGTTTCAGATAATTCATCCTTAGCGGCCTTTGCGAAAAACTTTGCGCACCTTGCGGTTAAGAGCTCTTTTAACGCGGAGGACGCAGAGGCGGGACGCAAAGATCGCAGAGTTAAGAGAATTTATTTATGCCACAATCAAAGCCCAAACAGGTTCAATCAATCTCTTACGCCGATGCCGGAGTTTCGATCGACAATGCTAATCAGGCCGTCGCGAAGATTCGCGATCTGGCACGAAGCACTTTTAACGAGCGGACGCTGACAGAGATCGGGAGTTTTGGCGGGATGTTCTCTGGAATGTTTCCGGGAATGGCCGAGCCGATTCTGGTCGCCTCGGCGGACGGCGTCGGGACGAAGCTGAAGCTTGCGTTTGAGACCGGCATTCACAACACGGTTGGTGCCGATCTGGTCAATCATTGCGTCAACGACATTTTAGTCCAGGGTGCGCGGCCGCTGTTTTTTCTCGATTATTTCGCCACCGGAAAGCTCGAACCGGACGTGACCGCCTCGGTCGTTGAAGGCATGGCCCGTGCCTGCAGGGAAAACAGCTGCGTTCTGCTCGGCGGCGAGACGGCCGAGATGCCGGATTTTTATCCGCCCGGCGAATACGACCTGGCCGGTTTTATCGTCGGCGTCGTCGATAAGCAGAGGGTCATCGACGGAAAATCGATCACACCCGGCGATGTCGTTCTTGGCATTCCGTCGAACGGTTTGCAGACGAACGGATATTCGCTGGCACGAAAACTCTTTTTCGAAGTCGGCGGCTACA
>JAYSON010000079.1:0-10589 GCA_043722725.1 Chloracidobacterium sp. | reverse complement strand
AGAAAGCGTTAACAAATGCTTTGTTCGGCTTGCCCGATATCTATCGCGAAGCGATCGTGCTATGCGACATTGAAGGAATGACTTATGAAGAGATATCGCAGAGTTTAAGTGTGAACATAGGGACTGTTAAATCGCGGATCGCCCGCGGCCGCGAGGAATTGCGGAAAAAGCTCAAGGATTTTTGAAAATTGGTTGAATGATTGGCTCGCCCCGGTTTTATCTTTGAAGACAAGACAAATCGGTGCCAAACGAGGTCGAAGAGAACGAATGTCCGGAGCGAGTCTGAAATGCATCGGCAGGTAATTATTTGAAAATAGACCAGCAACACGTCTATAAATTTACCCGGTCCTAACGCAATTTCGCTTGCAACAGGCAAAGCGTTGTTCTCTGTGAACGGAGAGCAGCCGGGGTCAGCCAGTCATTCAGCCAATCAGCGGTGAAGGATCGGAAGACGGCTTAATCAGGCGGTTTCCGCTAAGACCAATGAAATGCCAGGACTTACAATTTGTTTTACCACTTTATTCGGATGACGTTCTTTCTGAAGGTGAAGTTGCACCGGTCGCCGAACATCTTACACGGTGTCCGTTGTGCAGACAAAAAGTCATCGATTTTCAGGAAATCAGGAATGATTTTCGAGCTTTTTCACGGCCCGAATTTTCAGCAACTGCGATTCAGTCTCTCCGAAGCAATATCACGGCAAGATTAGTTTCGGCGACGGGACCACCTTTGTTTCAGTTAGTTGGAGACAGGCGTAAATGGCTCGACGTTTGGTTAATGCCGTACGCTGTCGGTTCGCTGACGACTCTTATCCTCGGATTCACGATGTTATGGGTGATCGTGACCGGTGAAATCCAGCCGCAGCAGTTTCGCTCTTCGACTCACGTTGGGTCAGGTTCGAATACAACCGTCCTGGTTCCATACGTTGCGCCCGATTTCAGTCAAGTTGAAAGCGACCTCTCACCGATGGAATACGCAAGCTCACGATCCGATTATTCCCGTGAATCTCCTAGTATCAATCCGAGAGGATCACTGGTCGAACTCACGAAAACATTGGTTCGTAATGAAATCAAGGACGACGATGAAGTGACGGTGGTTGCCGACATTTACAGCAACGGGGTTGCCGAGATAACCCAGGTCGTCGAACCTTCGTCCGACCGCAGTGCCGTCGGTGAACTTCAAAAGGCTTTAAGGTCCGATCCGTCGTCTTCTGCATTTGTCCCCGCAAGTTTCGACAAGCGTTCCGAAACGATCCGTGTCGTACTGAAGATTCAGAGTGTTATGGTCAATACAAGGCTTCGCTGAAGCTCCAGACCAAACTTCCCCGCAGAACTTTCTTATTTTTATGAATCCACACCTGCAACAGTTTTCGAATAGAATCAAAGTAACTCAACATTAAATCTTTTTGGAACTTTCAGTTAATGAGCGACCAGACGTATTTCAATACATTCATTGCGGATGCGGAGAAGGCTGCGTCTAATCTATTCGAAACCATTACCGAGACGATTACAGGCAAAGCCGAAGACCTTCGCGACGGGACCGAATTCCATGGCGTAACACTTCCACGCGATCTTGCGGCCCACAAAAATGCGCAAACCGAGTGGTGGTATTATACCGGGCACGGCGAAACGGATTCAGGTAAGCAATTCGGATTTGAACTCGTTTTCTTCAAACGACGCACTGATCTGGACAAATTTTCAGTCGTTCCTCTTCGACTGTTCGGAAACCCGTTTTATTTTGCACATTTTGCGATCACTGATAAAAGTGAAAAGAAATTTCGATACGCACATCGTAAAAGTGCGAACGGTCTCTTTGATTATCCTGCATCAGCAAGCGAAAAGCATTTTCACCTTCGCCTTGGCGACTGGTCGGCTCGAACGGTTAACGACACGCACATCTTGCGGGCAACTATCGACGCGGACGCCACGTTTGAAGCATCGTTGACACCTTCGAAACCGGTAATTCTGAATGGGAAAGATGGTGTTTCGTTTAAGGATGAAGGCGAGGCCTCCAGGTATTTTTCTTATACACGAATGGCCGTGGAGGGTGACATAACGCTTGATTCGGTAACCGGACATTTCACCGGATCGGCCTGGATGGACCGCGAATTCGGTACTTGGACGCCTACCGATAACCAGAAAGGCTGGGATTGGTTTTCGATTCAACTCGACAACGACTGCGAATTGATGGTCTATCAGCTTCGTAACGCCGAGGGCGAGCCATCGCCTTTCTCCAGCGGTTCGTTTTGCGACCAAAATAGTGAGCACTTCCCGCTAACAAACGAGGAATTTTCGATCGAGCCGACCGGATACTGGAAGAGCCCGACATCTGGTGCCGAATATCCAAGCGGTTGGCTCATATCAGTGCCGCAGAAGGAAATTTCTCTGAATATCGTACCCGTGATCGCCGATCAGGAATTGGACACGAGAGGAACAACAATGATCGTCTATTGGGAAGGTGCCTGCGATGTATCCGGACTAGTTGGGGATCGTTCGGTGACGGGTGTCGCTTACGTCGAACTCGTCGGTTACGACCGCTCACATGATCAGCCGAACCTCAGCCGTTTTCTGCTTGGAAATTCACTGGATTTTCTGAAAAGGTTCTGAGAATGACAATTGACACCGGCAAAACACATATCATATTGCCGGTGCGAACTTCATCTAGTAGCCGGGTTTTTATAGCTTGTCTATTTCCACCTTGAGTTTTCCGGCCAGCACCTTATCGATGTTCAGGAGGCTGTTGTACTGTTCCATCGCAGCCGCTTTGTTTTTTTGGCCTATCTGAATGATGCCGATATTAAACTGAGCCTTGGCAAAACGCGGATTGAGCTCAAGGCACTTCTTGTAGGCTTCTAACGCTTTCGCACTTTGTCCGTCTTCGGCATAAGCATTGCCAAGCAGATAAAAACCATCGGAATAATCCGGATTATTTTTTGTAAATTCAATAAGACCCGCTACGGCACGCTCATAGTATTTATCGGCCTCAGTAGGCTTTTGCAAAAGCGCGTAAGCACGTCCCAGATAAAAATTCGTTTCTCCGTCATTCGGTTTTAGGCGAAGCGCACTGTTGCAGGCAGTGATCGCCATCTCCGGCTTATTCGCGTCGTTATAAGCCCGGCAAAGGTTGGTAAAGCCTAAGGCCTGTTGCGGAAGCAATCGAGTCGCTGCTTTTCCTGCTTCAATAGCATCGTCGGTCCTTCCTGCCAGACTATAGTACCAGGATATGTCCGTAAATATGTTTCCGTCATTTGAAAACTGACGAAGGCCCGCCTTCGAAATTTCTATGGCGTCGTTGATCCGATTTTCAGCCCGATAGAGTTCGGCGAGATTTCGATATACTTCGTGAACATCCGGTTTTGCTCGTAAAGCCCGCTCGTACGCGTCAATAGCTTCGGGCATTCGCTTCTGTCGTACGCGGGCATCGGCGATAAGCAGGAAAGATTCCGCGAGGAACTGAGTGTTTTTCTTGACGGCCTCCTCGGCCGCCGCTGCCTGTCCTTCGACGTCGCCAAGATTGGACTTTGACACCGCCAATTTGTAGAAAAGATTGCCGTTGTTTGGAGTTTTTAAGATCGCCTTCTGGTACCCATCGACCGCCTCATTGAATGCACCTCTTTCGTAGCTTATTTCCGCCATTGCGAGTATGAAATCACTATTATTGGGTTCTACTTTCAAAACCTGCCTGACGTCGTCCGCGGCGGCATCATAATTCTTTTTCTCAGTATGTAGTTGCCATCGAACCTTGTAAATTTCGATCGGTTTATATCCCTTCGCTAAGGCTACGTCAAATTCCGGGATCGCGAGATCGAGTTCCTTCAGATAATAGTGCGCGAATCCTTTTCGATAATGAGCATATGCATCGTTTGGAACAAGCGTCACCGCCTGAGTGTAATTATCAAGTGCAAGGCGAAAATTTTTCTGCGAGTAGGCCTTATCACCATCTTTTACGAGCTGCTCCGCCCGTTTTCGGTCTTTTCTCGATTGGGCACCGATTTCTACTGCCAGAAACGAGAACGCGGCTAGCAGTATAAAGATGATCGGCAGTTTTTGAAAAATTCTATTCTTCATCTTACAATTCTCCTGGTCACTGAAGAACCGTCGGTGACACGACAGGGGTCTTCTTGGGTTTTGGCGTAGGCTTGTCTTTCGGCGTACCAGCCGGTTTAATTGGCGTTTCCTTCGGAATACTCTGAGGTGTAGGCCTGGTTGTAGGCGTCGAAACGATTACCGGCGTCGGTAATGGTGTCGGAGAAACCGTCAAAACTTCGCGATTGGCGTTCGTGTTTGTGTTTGTATTTCCGGAACCCAATCCATTCGAGCTATTTGAATTAAATATGGTTTCGAGTGTAGGTTCCGGCGTTGGTGATGCTTCTACGGTTTCCTCCGGCGAAGGCGAGGGCGTCGGATCCACCTCAGTCTGTCCGGAACTGAAATTTACGTACGCCCAGATGCCGCCCGCGACTACCACCGCAAGCAGGAAGAGTGCCACGAGTCCGCCAACTACGGCAAGTATCTTATTAGACGATTTCTTGCCGGAGGCCGCCGCGACACCAGGTTGATTAACATAGGCAGCGGATTCGGCCCGGGCTGCAGGTTCCGACTCCGAAGTATCGAAGTACGGGGTGTCGCCGGTAGAAAACGTCTCTCCACGCGAGCCCGCGTTACCAAAATATTCAGGCTCAGCCGGAGCTTCGCGATTCGATGCATCAATATCACCACTGCCGATCGAAATATAAGGAACTGTCGCACCGGGCTGGAAGCCTGCCGGACCGGAAGTCGGTCCCGGTGACGTAAAGTCTCGAGTACCGGAGAAATCCTCAGCCGGAACGGCCGGAACTTCGTTCGTAGGCTGCGCAGGCGATTCATAATTCTGTTTTTCCGGTATAGGCAAAGAATTACTGCCGGCAAGGAACACTTCGGTCTTTACGTCCCCCTGCTTGACGGATGCTCCAGGATACGGAGCGTCGTATGCCATTGTGGCATCAAGATCCACCTGCCCGCCGTCATCGTTTTTAGGCAGGCTCGAAGACGAGGCGATCGCTGGCCCGTTCGAGGAGTGATCTGCGAGAGCGTCTTGGCCCAAGCTCTCTGACACCAGAGCCGCAACTGGTTGATCTATCGCGGACACCTTTTCGTCACCCATTTTAAACGCGACGGTATTCGCTGTCGTGGCCTGCTGCATTTCGTTGAAAGCCTTTCGAAGCACTTTCTGCATCTCGCGGGCATCCTGATACCTCCTCTCCTGGCTTACTTCCATTCCTTTCAGAATCACATCCGAGACATTCCTCGGAATCTCAGTATTCACTTCAAATGGAGGTTCGATCGGATCAGGCATTTCATTTAGCATCGAGTCTGCCCGTGAAAGTGCATCGACCGGGACCTTGTTCGTCATCATTTGATAAAGTGTCGCGGAAAGTGAATACAGATCGCTCCGAGGGCTCGTCCCGATGCCTCTGATCTGCTCCATCGGAGCATAATGCGGCGTATATCCAACCACGCTTCCGGTGCTGCCCGATTGCGAAATATTAGTTTGCCCGGTTGATGTCTTGGAGAGTCCGAAATCCAACAGAATAATATGATTCTCGTCGGTCAACTTCAAATTTTGAGGTTTGATGTCCCGATGAATGATCGGCGGCTCGTGAGTGTGCAAATACGAAAGCGCATCCAGAAGCTGATCTGCCCAGAATAGGACCCAGCTCACTGGAAATGGTTTTTGGGCAACTTCGAGACGTTTCGCAAGATCGTCGCCTGAAATGTGTTCCATGACAAGGTACTGCTCATCATTCTCCCCGAAATGGTCGCTGACCTTTGGTAGAACCGGATGGCGCATGCGGGCCAACGTCCTCGCCTCGCGTTCGAAGGCATTACCCAGCATCGCATCGCCTGCAAAGTACGTCCGCTTCAGCGCAACCGCACTGCCTAACCGTTGATCGACGGCTAGGTAAACTTCACCCATCCCACCTTTACCGATCAGGTGAACAATTAGATAGCGATTTTGGATTAACGTGTTTTGAGCTAATGGTTTCATTAAGTTTTAGGTCGCCGCCAAAAGGAGTGACAGAATCCGCGATCAGGATTCTCTATAAATTCAAGATACATCGATGAATTCGGGTCGAACCCATCTATCTGCGATCAGACGCCGAGACTAGAAAACATCCGGAATTTTGCGAGCAGACACCACCGCTGGTTGTCCGGCATGCTGCCAACAGCGTTCATTTAATTTTACTCTGCGCGAACATGGCTTCCCCTTTTTTGTCATAGCCCCACAAAAATATATCGGCTCTTCTGATGCGATTTTTCGAATCTTTGGTTGCTCTTTTGTTGCCGCGCCAACCGGGTTCTTATTGTCTGGTTCCGCGATCGTCTTCGTATCTGGCTTGCCCGTTTCCAAGCCGTAAACGCTTGGATCAGCCTGTAGCGGCTGCCGCTTCGATTCGGCAACGACCGTCCTTTTCGAACCGGTCGGACCCGACGCGTTCAGCTCGCTTTTGCTCAAGCCCAAGCTTTGACCCTGAAAATAGCTTCCTATACCAAAGACGCCGAACAAAACCGCAAAACCCACGATCACCCGCGGCAGAAGCTCATTCCCTTTATGTTCGACCGCACAAACGTCGCAAAATCGTCGGCTGGTCCACAACCTCCAGTCGATCCTGTCGATCTTCTCGCCGCAGTTGCAGCAAAACTTCGGCTTGTAGAACATTGCTAATCAATCTCCGCGGCCGGAATTGCTTTTAAAAACCAGGAATTTGTAAAAAATACTATAAACAACGAGTGAACATCTGATTATAGACCAAAACTCAAACAATGTTAAGGAAAATATGAAACCACTCGTAATGCAACCGCGTTTCGTGAAATTGCGTCTGATTGTTAGAATTCAATATGCTAAAGCGCCCGCCACTTGTATTTCTCTTCATCCTGTTCGCATCCTTATGCATTCGTGCCCAGATTGACGATCCGATCAAAGTGGACTCAGCTATCGTACGTGTGAACATCGGCGTTGTCGATCAGCGGGGCCGTCCGATCACAAGTCTGGACAAGGATAATTTTGTGCTATTCGAAGACGGTGTTAAGCAGGAGATCTCAAGATTCGAATACACATCAGCACCTTTCAGCGTTGTGATGCTATTGGACATGAGCGGATCGACACGTAGTTTCAGACAAAATATACAGCTATCGGCGGCTCGGTTTCTTGACGCTCTTGCTTCAGATGATCGGGTTGCGGTTGTTGAATTCTACGGCAAGGTCAACTTGTTGAACGACTTCACAACGAACCGGAACGCTGCAACCCACTCGATATCCGTTGCAAACGGCAGCGGCGACACCGATCTTTACAAAGCATTGCTCTTTTCTCTCGAAAAACTATCGAAGGAGTCCAGCCGTCGAAAAGCGATCGTAGTGCTGACGGACGGCGTGGATTCGGACATGCGCGACATAGACCGAAAACTTCTTTCTGGTATGAGTGAAGCTCAAATTCCATCCGCCATCAAGCCGGAAACGAGCGACATTTTGAACCGGATCTTAAACCGGTCCGATGTTCAAGGAGTCACGATTTATCCGCTCGCTCTCCCGACCGGTGATCCAGCCCGGCTCGCCGACCCGACTTCGGCTCAAATCGCTCTGTTCAAGGCGGCCAGAGCACGGTTGAAGCTCGTTGCGGACCGAACGGGCGGCACTCTCAATACGATCGAACGACTCGATCAGATGGCAACACTTTACGCATCAGTCGCAGCCGATTTGCGTACTCTTTATACTGTCGAATATCAACCGATAAATGACAAACGCGATGGAAAATGGCGAGCAATTCGTGTCGAAATTTCAAATCCCGAGCTGATATTGCGTTCGCGGCAGGGTTATTTTGCTCGATGAGCTTGCCTTGTGAAGGTTCCACGGCAAGTTAGGATTGTGCTGATCTCGGTTTTGAGTACCCCGCTTGGCTAAATAATAAAGCCGGATTAATTCATCTCAAACCGTAAACTTGACACGATAGCATTTGATTTGTAGTCTAAATGTTCGCTTTACGCACCCGTAGCTCAGCTGGATAGAGTACTTGACTACGAATCAAGGGGTCGCATGTTCGAATCATGCCGGGTGTACCAGCATCTATTGCAAATAAAAGAGTTAAAGACATAGCAATTCGTCTTCAATGTTTTGTCTGCAAAATGACTCTTAAATTGACTCTTCAAAATTCAAATGAAAGTCCGAATCGTGGATCACCTGCTTAACTCCACGTTCTTCCAGTCATTACTTCCGGCTAATTGCCTTAGGGCCGGAAAAGACTCTTGTGGATTGTCAATAGTCTGCTTCAGCAACCCTCTTACGTCGGACACTTTGGTAACTAGATTTATTTTCACCAAACCCTAATGGCACACGCCCTCAGCACAACAGGCTTCCCCGCGCAAACCTTTGATACCTTCATTGACGATAATTGGAATCATAAGAAGTGCCGCTACGGGGTCAGCCCACCACCAGCCAAACAGAGCGTTGAGACCCAGACCACAAAGCGAGATTGCAGAGAGATAAACGCATAGGTCCGTTTGTCTGGAATCTGCCGCAAGTGCACGGCTTTTTATCTTTACCGCGACACTCCGTTTGCTCCGGGCCAAAATCGGCATCACCATTAGTGAAATCACCAGCAACACGATGCCGATATAACTCGCGTCAGGCAATTCCCTCCAAATTAAACTGGTTATCGAATCGTATGTGACGTAAGCCGCAAGCAGCAAAAAACTGACGCCGACGAGGCGCAAAGCTATTTGTTCACGGAGTTCTCTGGTATCTTCATCGTCTACCCGTAAACGCCACAGGAGAGCCGTGCCGGAAGTGCTTTCGATAAGTGAATCAAATCCGAAACCGACGAGTGAAGGACTACCCGCAATCATTCCCGCACTAACAGCTACTGCTCCTTCGAGCAAATTCCAGCCAACAGTAAAATATTCAAGACGAAGCCCGCGTTTGACGAGTGTTGCTCGTTCGTCGATTGTTACAATTCCTTGCATATCCTAGAAGTGACCCTCATACCCTTCTATTCTTCTTCTTTTTTTGAGTCGCCATCCAGCGGCGGCTCTGCTGATGATTTAGCCATGTGAGGCATACACCGAACTTAAAACGTGCAGTGAGACATAAATACATTATTCTTTTAATTCTTCGTCAATCAACGACTTCAAGTCCGCCTCACCGAGCCGCGCCAACATTCGGCCATTGACGAAAAAGGTCGGCGTTTGCCGAACTCCCAGGCTTTGCCCGTCTTTTTTGTCGCGTTCGAGTTTTGTGGCATAACGGTTTTCGGCGAATGCTCTGTTCATTTCGTTTATATCAAGCCCCAGTTCCGCCGCGTATTTCTTAAATAGAGCGTTGATGTCGGCTTCCACGCCTGACGGCTGTCCGTGTTTCGTTCCCCATTCGGGTTGTTTCTGAAAAAGCATCTCCTGCGCCTGCCAATATTTTCCCTGTTCGCCCGCGGCTTCCGTAAAGGTTGCCGCGGAGAGCGAGTTCGGATGAAGCGGCATATATCTCGCGACGAGTCTGACCTTGCCTTCATAATCTTTGAGTATCTTTTTAACGATCGGGCTAAAAGCAGCGCATGATTCGCACTCCGGATCATAAAACTCGACTAAAGTAACCTTGGCATCCGTCGGGCCGAGCGTCGGGCTATCCGGCCGCACGAGTTGTTCCGGGCTTATTCTCGGCTTATTTGAATTACCGTTTGTCGTTACTCTTTCACTCTGAATCGAACTTCGATAATAAGTTGCGCCGATAATTGCGCCAATAATGACAACGACCGCAATCGAGCCTAAAATTTTGACTTCTTTTCTCATAAAATTATTTATCCTCGTGTTTATAAAATAACAAGCACAATGCCAAACTAATAAACGATGTCAGTGCCATCAGCGGAATTGTAATGAACCCGAGCCATTCGATTTGCCTGGAAGTGCAGGAGATTCCCTCCGCACATGGCGTGATACTTTCGGGAATCAGCCCGTAATAAAGCAAATTGTGATAAATCGAAACTGCCAGCCCGATCAGGCAAATCGGCAGTGCGTAAGATTTCATTCGGCTGTCGCGCATAATGATTCCGCTTCCAATAATTAAAACCAGCGGATACATTGCAACGCGCTGATACCAGCACAGAAGGCACGGCGGCAACTGCATCACTTCGCTAAAGAAAAGACTGCCGGCTGTGGCAATTACAGCGACTATCCAGGCCAGATACGGCAGAAATTCGTTTAGTTTAGCTTTTTTGGGTTTTTCGATCTGTTCCGAAATCATCTCTATTCACTATCTCACGAATTTTATTTATCAAGTTGAAAATGAGCGTAAATGAAGCTTTGGTTCGTATTAAACGGCGTTTGATGTTCTTCACGGAAACTTTGCAAAAGTCTAAAGTTTGCTCCAAGTGTTTCCTGCAATTCTTCTAAACTGTATCTTCGAACATCCAACCCGCTGCATTTCAATGCCCCGTCTTCTGCGAAAGTGGCAATTACAAAATGCCCGTTATTTTTTAATGTGAGTCGAAGATTCTTCAAATACTGCTCGCGGTCTTCCTTAGCGGTCAGAAAATGAAAGACAGCGCGGTCGTGCCATAAGTCGAAATAA
>JAYSON010000078.1:0-10269 GCA_043722725.1 Chloracidobacterium sp. | reverse complement strand
AAATTCAGATTCAATTTGGAATCTGAAATTTGGAATATGGAATTAATTCCTATTCAACTACTTCCGAGACCGTACCGGCCCCGACTGTTCTGCCGCCTTCTCTGATGGCAAAGCGGAGTCCTTTCTCCATTGCGATCGGGGCGATCAGTTCGATCTCCATCTGGATGTTGTCGCCAGGCATGACCATCTCAACACCAGCGGGCAAGTGTGCAACGCCGGTCACATCCGTTGTTCTGAAGTAGAACTGCGGGCGGTAGCCTGTAAAGAACGGGGTGTGACGCCCGCCTTCTTCTTTTGTCAGAACGTAAGCCTCGGCCTTGAACTTCGTGTGCGGCGTGATCGAGCCCGGCTTGGCGATCACCTGTCCGCGTTCGATCTCTTTTCGCTCGACGCCTCGCAAGAGCAGTCCGACGTTATCACCGGCCATTCCACTGTCCAGAAGCTTCTTGAACATCTCGACACCCGTCACGACCGTGTTTCTCGTGTCCTTGATACCGACGATCTCAACCGTCTCGTTGATGTTGATCTTTCCCCTCTCGATTCTTCCCGTCGCAACCGTGCCTCTACCTTGAATCGTAAAGATGTCCTCGACCGGCATCAGGAACGGCTTGTCCATTTCGCGGGCGGGTGTCGGGATATAATCATCGACCGCCTGCATCAGCTCTTCGATCTTCGGCTCCCAGACCGGATCGCCTTCAAGTGCCTTGAGTGCCGATCCCTGAATGATAGGCGTGTCGTCGCCCGGAAACTCATAGCTCGTCAGCAGTTCTCTGATCTCCATATCGACCAGCTCGATCATCTCGGCGTCATCGACCATATCGACCTTGTTCATAAAGACGACCATCGAAGGAACGCCTACCTGACGTGCAAGCAGAATGTGCTCTCTCGTCTGCGGCATCGGGCCATCGGTCGCCGCAACCACAAGGATCGCTCCGTCCATCTGTGCCGCTCCCGTGATCATGTTCTTTACATAATCGGCGTGGCCCGGACAATCGACGTGTGCGTAGTGGCGGGCGGCCGTCTCATATTCCACGTGTGCCGTCGCGATTGTAATGCCGCGTGCCTTTTCCTCAGGTGCGTTGTCGATAGAATCGAACGCCCGCACAACGATCTTCGGATTGTGCTTCGACAAAACCTTTGTGATCGCCGCCGTCAACGTCGTCTTTCCATGATCGACGTGCCCAATCGTCCCTATATTCACGTGCGGCTTGCTCCGGTCAAATTTTTCCTTGCTCATCTATTTTCCTCTTAATCGAATAATAATTTTAAAAATTACATCTGGAGCCCAAGGCGGGATTTGAACCCGCGACCTCATCCTTACCAAGGATGCGCTCTACCCCTGAGCTACTTGGGCGAGTTTTCAATGCTAAAACCACCTTGGCAAAAAATTGGAGCGGGAGACCGGGTTCGAACCGGCGACATTCAGCTTGGAAGGCTGACGCTCTACCAACTGAGCTACTCCCGCTTACGCAAAGGATAAAGGCAAAAGGATGAAGGATAAAGTAAAGAATCTTTACTTTCACCTCATCTCCTTTATCCTTTTGCCTTCCCCAACCTGGTGCATGGGGTAGGATTTGAACCTACGTAGGAAATTAATCCGACGGGTTTACAGCCCGTTGCCTTTGACCGCTCGACCACCCATGCGTTTGATCTATTGTTACGCTAATCGACTTTTTGATCTAATTAGCAAACTCCCAATTCTAGCGGACAATTTCCGAAGTTGCAAGCGCAGAAAGTTAGGTTTGGGGTTAGCCGCAAAAAGCTCAAAAAGTCGCAAAAGGCATATCGAGCAAAGGGATGAATCTCTACTTGTCTTTTTTGAGTTTTTTGTGCATTTTTCGCGGCTAAATTTATTTGCTTTTCGCACGCGGATGGAATTGATCGTAGCTTTTTCGAAGATGGGCATCCGTCATATGAGTGTAGATCTGCGTTGTCGAAATGTCGGCGTGCCCGAGCATTTGCTGGACAGAGCGGATGTCGGCCCTGTTCTGCACAAGATGTGTTGCGAAACTGTGCCGAAGCGTATGCGGAGATACATGTTGGAGACCACATTTTGCGGCGTATTCCTTTATAAATAAAAAGATCAATTGGCGATTGAGCTGGGCGGCCAAAGGCGTTACAAATAGATTCTGCACTTCGATATTTTCTTTCTTTCGCCGCAACGCAATGTAGCTTTTCAGCCATTCGACGGCGCTTGAACCGACCGGCACACGCCTTGTCTTGCTGCCTTTTCCTATACACGTGAGAATTCCGGCATCGAGGTCTATGTCGTTTATTTGCAGCGTTACGACCTCGGAAACACGAAGGCCGGACGAATACATCAATTCGAGTATGGCCTTGTCCCTGAGGCCGGTTTCCGTCGATACATCCGGCACCGCTAACAACAATTCAATCTCGGCCTGATTCAAAAATTTCGGCAAATAGCGGCCCTTTTGCGGCACGTCCAGATTCTCCGCCGGATTTTTCGTGTTGTGCCCGTCGATCATCAAAAACTTGTAAAAACCGCGAAGGACACTGATCAACCGCCGCTTCGAATTGTCGGACAGCTCCGTCCGACCGAGATCGATCATCCATTCGCGAAGGTCCTGGCGAGTCAGCGTCACGATATCGAAATCGTTCTTGCCCGCCCACGCGCTCAGTTTCGCCAGATCGCGCTCATAGCTCTCGATGGAATTCTTAGCCAAGCCTTTTTCGACTTTTACATACGAAAGGTATTCGCTAATGAAGTTTCGGTTAAAACGTTGCTTATCTAACATGTTTAGGAGATTTTCGTTATGAAGGCGGTTCGCGAAAAAGCACGAAGTCTGGATTTCGTGCCTTATGGTATGAAATGCGGCAAGGAAAAGGCAAGAAGTTTTTGCGGAATCAAGAAGCCATTTTCATACGAAGCGGATTTTACAACGCCCACGTCACAGAGATCATCGACCCAACCGATCTGACGGAGTGCGAGATTCGATTCGTCGCTGGAGATGACGGCTACTCCGGGTCGTGACCATAGGTCGCCGGATCCCGGTCATTAAAAAAGCGTTCATGGCAACTCGAAGTTTCATGCAATATCGAATCATTCTCTCTAAGAAGCTTGAAGGCCATGCGGCGCGAGAGGTTCAACGAACGCAGGTCGGTCAACTGTCCTAACTCTCGGTAGCGATAGTGGATAGTCGATTTCACCTCACATTGATCTTCCCGCGGCATGGTAGGCAAGGCTTCAATAAGCGTCGGGATGGCGTCGTCGCTTAAGCCAGCGTTGTAGGAGGCATCAAACTCGCGACCCTGCTGCGTTAGCATGATATTCGTGCTCGCAATGAAGGCATCGGGATTCATCAAGTTGGTTGCACCCAGTATAACGATCGCCGACCAGAGGGCTCCCCACGCGAAATGTTTTCGGCTGCCGCGTAAAACTGTGATCCCGAACCACACGAACACTATCGCCAACCAGGTCATAAAGACCATCGGATAAAATCGCACGGTCGTCATTCCATACCCCAGTTCACCGGTCAGCAGAATTAGCCGCTGAACAGCGGAGGCCATGATCACAAATAATAGAGCTATTTGAACGCCGGCGAGAATTCGGAAAAGCCCTTCGAGCCGTTTGGTTTCGCGGCGGAGCAGCCAGTGCGAGACAAGAAGCATCGGTAGCACGAGAGCGGCGACGGCCACGAGCTCACCAAACCCCCGGCGGGCATATTCCGCCAGCTTGAAGTCGGGCGTATTCTGCACAAGCTCCATTCCGCCGAAAAGATACGGCACCTGAACGATCACGAAGCTCAGGAAAAGGAGATCGACAAGCCCGAGAATAATAACCGTCTCGACCGTTCCAAGCGTAAAAACAGACGGGAGTTTTAAATTGTCGAAATTCTGCCAGTCCCGCTTCTTCGGCTCGGCCACGATCATTGCCGTTTCCGCGGTATTTGGCGGGTCGCTCCGGTTGATGTGTTCGAGAATGGTCGCATTGTCGGGCAGCGAGTTGGATGTTTCGCCGACTTCGGCCGCAAATTTATCGACAAAGCTTGCCTCAGTGTTTTTAGCGGAATCGTTTGGCGTTTCTATAGTTTCTTTAGGAATCGGCGAGACCATCGGTTCGACCGGCACCGCCGCACGAAATGGTTCGATTATAGTCCCGCGAAAATACCCGGCGGTGAGCCATGCAAATAGCGAGGTCAGCATGATATGCGAAATTACCGTGTCGAGTTCGAAATTGATGGCCCGGTTCACCATGCCCTCATACGCCGCGTCCGCCGCCATGAACAATGCTCCAAAAACCAGAATAAGCGGCAGTGCGATTGCCAGTCCGCGAAGGACCGAAAAAATATTTTGGCTCAGACGGTTACCGGGCATAGATTTCCATTCGATATCCGACCCGAGCAATACGAAAGGTGCAAACGCCGAACTGATGCCCGACCAGAGAAATCCCACCACATAGTGAAATGCCCCTGCAAAGCGCGCGTTGACGCTAAAATTGGGAAGCACGAGAACGCCCATGATGATGAGGATCGCGAATGTGTCATATACGCGAAGCTCGATTGAATCGCGTATGACAAACATCGCACCGAAAAAGACCATCGCACCTTGCAAGGCAAGCGTTCGTAAGGTCAAGAGTTCGGGCCTGCGACGAACAGCAAGCACGATCATCGCCGCCGTGAAAAGCGTGACAAATAAAAATGCGTTCAGTCCCCACGGCGTTTGCCGCAGCAAGACATTGCCGAGAATACCCATCAACAACGCCGCCAGAAGAATTTCGAGTCCTGTCCGTGTTCGTTCGCTCATATCGATTTCCTTAAAAGTTGTGATAACTATTTGACTCCCGCGAGGTCGTTTTGTTCCAAAAGTTGAAAGTAATTTCTCGCGTGAAAAATACTGTCCTCGTCGCCGATCAGCACGGCTTCGATCGCACGGTCGATGCCGTGGCCTTCGCGAATGTCGAAACGCGGCCCCTTTACATCGACCGGAAGATCGAAAACGATCTCTTTTTCGAAGCGTTCTTCCGGCCCGATCTGTTTTTCGAAATCAGGCGGCGGCGGAAGCTCCGCTTCGGCTTCAATATCGCGATTGTATTCCCGCTTCGATGCGTCGACAATGTGGGTATCCACAGTGATCAGCCCGAGCGTTGCCCTTACCGCGTCGCTGAAAATTTCGACCGTGACAATGTGGAATTCGCCTTTTGCCGTTTTGTTTCCGATGGTCTTGGCCGTACGCACGTCTTTAACAGCCGCATGCATGTGACAGTCGAAGTAGAAGCCGCAAAACGCCTTTTGGCTCGTTCATAGCCAGCGTCTTTTCATTGCTGAAAAGGGAAACGCCGAGCAGCATCACGAAATAAAAGACGAACCAGACCGCCACGCCGCCGAATACGAATTTCGCGAGCCAGGCTTTGCCGGTGTAAAGAGTGATGACAAACAAAACCGCTGCTGCCATTAGTCCGCCGATTGTCATTAGCATTAGTAGAACGCCCATATCACTAGCCTCCATCAACCTCCGAAATATATCTCCATCGCTTTGAACTGTCGAAATCGAAGTGACCTATAAGAGTACCGGGTGTCCGAAAATCGCACTCGCGGTCAAATCCACGTTCTTCGAGATCCACGCAAATGGTCCGGGCGTGATCGCGAAACGCATATTGCCTCTCTGCAACCTTCAGAACATCGATTCTACTCAATCCACCAGAATCTCCGGTCATATCCTCAGAATCGATTTCTGTCGATCCGACTTTAAGAACAAGTTTGAAATCGTACTCCGCCAGAAATTGGTGAGCGTGTGTCTTGCGTACCTCCAGAACCATGCCCGTTCTTCCCAGAGCCAATCGCTCAATTTGAACACCGGCATTCGGGTCGAAGAGCGAAGCGGAACAGTCGCCCAAGAAAAAGAATGAACAAAATATTGCCAGCTTTCTTATCACTATGCTTACCTGCCTTAAGAAACAGCTTTTGAACCCCTAAAGGCGTCACCCTTACTTTCCTTTCATCGCCTTAATCAGTGCTTCCATGTGATCGAGATATCGCTCCAATGCTTTCCGGCCGTCCTTCGTGATCGCATATTCGGTCAGAGGCATGCGGCCTTTGAAGGATTTTTCGCAGGTCACATATCCGGCCTCTTCGAGCTTGCGGGCGTGGGCGCTGATGTTGCCGTCGGTCGTGTCGAGCAGGTTTTTGAGGTCGGTGAAGCTGAGTTTTAGGTTCGCGGCAAGAGCACTGACGATGCCGAGCCGCATCCGCTCATGAATGATCTTGTCGAGCTCGCCCGAGACCTTTTCGGCGGCTTTCTCGATCCGCAGAGCCTGCGGCTGGTCTGATCGTTTTAATGCTAAATTTCGTTTTGCCATACAAATCCTCTTTTGCCGGAACGCGGGCTCCCAGCCCGCAGCCACTCGCAGGCTGGGAGCCTGCGTTCCGACGCTTAACCGCCGTATCGTCGGGCGATGATCGCTCCGAAAATGATGTGCAACAGGCCGAAGCTTGCTCCCATCAGGTAGTTACCATACACCGCCGGTAGCGCGAATGCGGCACATCCGACAGCGATGAAGATCCAACCCATCACAGGCACAACTTTTACCGAAAAAGCGCCGCCGGTAACGACCGCCGCTCCGTACAGCAGCATCCAAACCGGCGCCATTACCTCGTAGTGTTCGAATCGCCACAGCCCAAGCGTGATTGCAATGCCGCAGATAAGAGATGGTGCAAACCCAAAGGCGAACTTTCTTGCGGGTATGGAAATAAGCGATGCTCCGGTGAATTTCGACTTCTGCCACATCGCCAAGAGACCTATCGCAAACGCGAGACACGCTTCGGTAAGCCACACAACCAGCCAATCGCGAGGATAAATCTGCTGGTGCGCGATGTAGGCGGCGGCGAAGGCGGTCACGCCCATCAAAATTCCGCCGTAGCCCGGCACGGCCGTAAAATGCGTCGAGCGTTCCATCGTTTCGCGGATAAATTTAAGGTTGTCGATCGCCCGGTCGCTTAAATTTACTGGTTCGTTTTGTTCGGAGCGTTCTTCGCGAATTGCGTGGAGTTTTGCCATATCGAAAGGGATAATATGTCAAGTAATATTATTTGTCAAGTACTTTGTAATATAAAGTGCAAGAAGTTACCCTCGAAATGTGCGGAAAAGAATTTTGCCCGCGAATAACGCAAATGGACGCGAATAAAAATCTTTTCGAATTAGATTTTTCTTATTTGCGAAAATTCGCGTTATTCGCGGGCGGACCCTTACACCCTGCGTAAACGTTCTTCGCGGGCAAAATATTCCGCTTTACTTACCAGACTTTTTCGGATTGTTGACGATATCACCCAGGTTTTCGACTGGCGGCTCGGATGGGTTTTCGATCGAATATGTAAGCCGTTTTTTCTGCATCAGAAAATTTTTGCCGTTCCATCTATAGGTGGTGCGGGTGAAATAGATAGGGCAGCAGAGCTGTTCCTCGTCGCCGGTGATTTTGCCGGTTTCGGTTTGGCCGAGCAAGAAGCGGTCCTGGCCGTAAAGCTCAACGACGAGTTCTCCACTTTCAACACGAAGGTCTTTGAGGCCGCCGTCGGCGCGGTCGCCGGTACGGAAATTCCATAGAAGCTCGGGCTTGCCGTCCTTCCATTCGTAAAGATAAACAAGCTGCGGGATGGCTGCTCCGCCCGTTTCGATCTTTAGAATTACGGCTGCTTCGTCCGATCCATCACCGTTCGCATCCAGAAATTTCGTCGTTACGTAGGACATTCCGATCCGCCTGGCGGCCCGTCGCTCGGCTTTTTCCTCAGGGCTCATATCTTCATCTACATCCTGAAATTTAGGCACGAGCTTTCCGTTGGTAAGCGTCAGCTCGTCGCCATCGGGATGCTGCCATCCGCGCGGGAGTGGATATGTGAAGTTCTTGAAATCGAATGTGCCGAGCGGTGAAGTGGTAGTTTTTCCTCGACCGTCCAACAGTTCGGCCTGAAGATTTGGAATTGACGGTGACGGCTTTTCTTTAGGTAAATATGCACCGGGAGGTGGTTCGGCGGGGCTTGCATCCGCTACCGGAGCAGTGTCGAGCGAGCTATTACCGCCGCCGGTGCGAGTGCCGCACGAAAGTGTAAACAAAAGAACTGCAATAGCGATAAAGGTAGCTATTTTCTTTGGTTTATTTTTCATCAGGCAAAGATTTCCTTACGCCGTGGTTGGAATGTACTTCAGGCTGCCAGCCTGAAGAGGGGCAGACTAAAAGTCTGCCGTACGTCACGCTCTGGTCAGGCTTCGATATTTTATCCGATGCGGCTGATCGGCATCGACTCCGAGCCGCGATTTGCGATCCTGCTCGTATTCGCTGTAATTGCCGTCGAAAAACTCGACTTTCGAATCGCCTTCGAATGCAAGAATGTGGGTTGCAATGCGATCCAAAAACCAGCGGTCGTGGCTAATGACCACGGCGCATCCGGCAAAATTTTCTAAAGCTTCCTCGAGTGCACGCATTGTGTTGACATCAAGGTCGTTGGTGGGCTCGTCTAATAGAATAACATTTGCACCGGATTTCAACATCTTTGCAAGGTGGACGCGGTTGCGTTCGCCGCCCGAAAGCTGGCCGACGCGTTTTTGCTGATCGCTGCCGGAGAAATTGAACCGCGAAACGTATGCGCGCGCGTTCATTTCACGTTTGCCGAGCGTGACGAAATCCAGACCGTCGGCTATCTCGTCGAAAAGCGTTTTATCGGCATTGAGACTGTCGCGGGATTGGTCGACGTAGCCGAGCTTAACGGTCGTGCCGACCTTGAACTCGCCCGAATCCGCCTTATCTTGTTCCGTAATTAAGCGAAACAGCGTGGTTTTACCCGCACCGTTCGGGCCGATCACGCCGACGATGCCGCCCGGCGGAAGCGAGAATTCGAGATTTTCGAAAAGCAGCTTGTCGCCGTAGGCCTTGGAAACGCCGTGGGCTTCGATGACGATATCGCCGAGACGCTCGCCGGGCGGAATGTAAATCTCGAGATCCTCAGAATGAGCTTCCGATTCGGTCGCGACCATTTTTTCGTAATCGTTGATACGCGCCTTAGACTTTGCATGGCGGCCTTTTGGCGACATTCGTATCCATTCGAGTTCGCGTTCCAGCGTTTTCTGCCGTTTGTCTTCGGTCTTTTGCTCCTGTGCCAGCCGCTGTCCCTTTTGTTCGAGCCACGACGAATAATTTCCCTTGTAGGGAATGCCTTCGCCGCGGTCGAGTTCGAGAATCCAACCGGCAACATTGTCAAGAAAATAGCGGTCGTGTGTTACAGCGATGATCGTTCCTTCGTACTTTTGCAGATGCTGTTCTAGCCAGCTTACACTTTCGGCGTCGAGATGATTGGTCGGCTCGTCGAGGAGCAGAATGTCGGGTTTTTGGAGCAGCAAACGGCAGAGGGCGACGCGACGTTTTTCACCGCCGGAGAGCGTGCTAACTTTTGTTTCAGGCGGCGGGCAGCGGAGCGCGTCCATCGCCATTTCAAGCCGTGCGTCCAGATCCCAGGCGTCAGCATGATCGAGTTTTTCCTGAACCTCGCCTTGGCGTTCGATAAGCGCATTCATTGCATCGTCGTCCATCGGCTCTGCGAATTTGGCGTTTATCTCTTCGAATTCCTTGAGCAGATCGACGGTTGACTGCACGGCCTCTTCGACAATCTGCTGGACAGTTTTCGATTCGTCGAGCTTCGGCTCCTGTTCCAGATAGCCGACCGAATAACCCTTCGAAAAAACGACCTCGCCGTTAAATTCCTTGTCCGTGCCCGCGATTATCCGCAGCAGCGAAGATTTACCCGAGCCGTTCAGCCCAAGCACGCCGATCTTCGCACCGTAAAAAAAAGAAAGATAAATGTCCTTGAGGACAGGCTTTTTATCGTAAAATTTGCTGACCTTGACCATCGAAAAGATGATCTTGTTTGGTTCTGGATTGCTCATTTAATTTCTAAGTGCTCAGCGTCCGCTATGTTTCCGAGTCTGGTGAACCAGAGTAAATTCGCATGCAAGTCTTTCGGAATTGATATTTCTTTCTTGGTTGCATCGCGATCTAGCTCAACACGCACGTCCATGGAAAATTCATCATCAACTAATCTGCGCTGCGAACCAGCATAGAAGTATCGATACTTTCGTCCTGGCATCATATCGAAAGCCCTTAATTGCATCGCTCGTTTCAGTGTTTGATAACCCAGATGCGAAATACCAAACTGAAACGTTTTCGATTTGTGTTCGATTACCGCAAAGTAGTGGCCATCCTTTTTGAACGCATCGATAAACTCCAGCATGCCCTCATGATTATCACGCATTGATTGCCGCCCGTCG
>JAYSON010000077.1:0-2108 GCA_043722725.1 Chloracidobacterium sp. | reverse complement strand
TTGTTGACAGATACACCATCATCGCAAACGATAAAAATATTGAAGGCTTCATTTATGTGTTTTTCCGGATCGAAGTTGTAAACAGAATATTACAGGAATGTTACGAGAGTAAAATCGGAAGCGGAGATTACAAGGAGAGAATAAACCCACAGATCGCAAATGTGATCCCAAGGGCCAGGGGCAGGAAGTGTTTCGTATCGATGGATTCGCCTCGGCGCGTCAAATGATGCAGGAGAGCAAATGTGGGCAGAGCAATTGTTCCGACGGCTCCGCCGATAACGGCGCCGACAATTGAGCCGATCAGAAAGATGAAAATTCCTCCCGCGCCTCCGGAAGCCAAACCCCACGTCAGCCCGATAAACGGCAGCAAGGCCATTCGCCTCCATCCGCGGAATTTCATGGTTTCCCGAACCGCTTTTCCAACAAGTATGCCGGAAAAATATCCGGTAAACGCCGTCACTATGTTTGCCGCGACAAAGAATAGAAGAATCCATGCATGGGGATCACGAAGACCGACATCATCGAATAGCATTTTCAAAATGATCGCCGCAGGTGGGAAAGCGCCGAGCATCAACCCGAAATATGCAAAAGCCTGTTCGAAAGAAAGCGGCCGCCGCATCATCTCGGCTTCCAACTTTTGTCGCGGCGAACGATACAATTCTTTTTGGCGCGAAGATTCGGCATTCAACGCGAGAAGTCCGTTCAGTCTCCGTTGCACAAGTTGGGTGTCGATCTCGCCCGGGGCTAGGTGAATGATATTCGTTCGACGTTCGACGGTTTTGGCGCTTCTGAGATCCATACTGGTTTCTCCGCATCTAAGATGTTTTCCGTGATGGCGCGTCGAGGAACAATCTCGGCTCGAAGCTCGTTAGTCGCTAGTGCGTCTTCCAATAGTTTAGTAAGTTCAATGGCGTGGCCGGCTATCGGGTTATTTTTCGGACCTGTTCCCGCATGTTCGGCAACAAAAGCCAGCAAATCCATTCGCGCTTTTGCTTGATGACGACGAATGCGATTACGGTTGCGCCGGTTCAAACACGTCGCAGCAAGGTCTGGGTTGGAATGTTCGTTGATTGCAAAGAGGTCATGGAGTTCGCTGTTCGTATCGGCGGCTTCATTTTTTGCGACGATTGTGAGGCCGGCATACCTATCGAAAACTTCGCGGAATTCATGAATAGATAGCGGCCGGCCGGATGTTCGCAGCTCGCCTTTAATCGATTGGTAGATTTGTTGAACTTTTTGTTCAATTTCCGCATCTGACTTACTTACATTCGCGAATACGGTTCCATGAAGAGCTTTTACTAAGGCCTTGATCCCGATAAGCGCCGCTAGTGGCAGCCAAAAGAGAAAATTGAACGATGTTTCTAACCAGATATATTGCGTGGAAACTTTGCGGCGTTGGATAAAATGATAAACCGCGAATGGTGCCGCAAAAGCAAAATAAATTATTAGGCCGTCAAAAGTCGTCATGTCCTGAAAAGTTGCAAGAGGCGTACCAGCGAGTTGAGAGGTTTGATGCAGACGCCTTCATGCATCTAAGTCCTGTAATAAAGGTATTTGAAGAAAGGTTTTGGGAACTCTTTCGCGAGGGGTGTCGTAAGGTAACTTTAGCAGAACGCAAAATTCGGATATTAGCTTTGCAGATTGCAAGGGATAAAAAAACCTCATAACTAGGGTAAAGAGTCTTTTGAGCAAAACCGATTAGACGTTACGTCCTACATACGGCACAAGAATTGCTAATTAAACAAGCAGGGAATATTAATTGGACGGCGAAGATTAATAAATTGAAATCATCCAAAATCAAGGAGGTAAGCCATCATGACTGATAAACTGAAAATAAAGATAATAAAGAAAGACGAGATAAGGGCCCCGCAAGTGTCGTTAAAAGTTCAAAAACAAACAAAACGGGCGGCGGCCAGAAAAGCGGTGGCAACGGTGACAAACTGGGTCAGCGATTTTCAAACGCGTAAGAGCGATGAAACAAAAGCTGCGATAGAAAAGTTTCTCACACCTAACCCGCAGCCTAGCGAATTGTAAAATTTCCATACACACTACCCTTTTGATTGTGTAGTAATTTCCGTTTTCATACAGGTAAAGCTAAATATAAGAGG
>JAYSON010000076.1:0-27703 GCA_043722725.1 Chloracidobacterium sp. | reverse complement strand
CGAGCATATTCCGCTGGGCTATCGCGCTGCCGATATGGCGGCCCATGGCACAGATAATTTCCTTGTCGTAGCTCGTGTACGGTTCGCCGGTCGCCTTTTCGCCGAGAAATACGACACCGACCGTTTCATCGCGGATCACCAGCGGCAGCAGCAATTGCAGTTTTGTGCCGTCGAACGTCCGATTGTAGACCTGAAAAAACGGGAGCACCGCTGCCTTTGAGATATCGATCGGATGAAGTCCATTGGTCAAAAATTGGCGTTCGTCTTCGTGGCAGAGCGATAAACTAAGGGGAAAATCATCGCCCAGTCCGCGAACGGCGAGCATGTTCAGTTCGTGCTCGAACCGCAAATACCGTGCAACACCGCCGCGCATAATTCCGAGCGAGCCTAAAATCAGGTGCAGCGAGGTTCGGATCGTCTCCTGAAAATTCCCCTTGTTTGCAACCTCATAACCCAGTTCGGCGAGCGCACCAAAAGTATGTACGATCTTGTTCTTATTCTCGGCAACTTCCCTGAGATTTACTTGTCTAAAATCCTGTATTTTCAATTTACCAACTTTTCACTATTCACTATTAACTATTCACTATCGAAGCGTGTTTGCTGACCCCAAGCATGTCAAATAGCTCGACGGTATCTTCGTTTACGTCCGAAAAAACGACCCGCGCGCCGGCGTTGGCGGCGGAATCTATCACGCCGAGGAGGATCGAAACCCCGATGCTGTTGACGATCTCGGTCCGCGAAAAATTGACGATAAGCTCGGTACAGCCTTCGTCAAGA
This sequence comes from Chloracidobacterium sp., assembly GCA_043722725.1. Classification (GTDB taxonomy): domain Bacteria; phylum Acidobacteriota; class Blastocatellia; order Pyrinomonadales; family Pyrinomonadaceae; genus OLB17. Next base: position 26,926 of record JAYSON010000076.1, on the reverse strand, counting down.
CGCTGTTTGCACTCGCGTTCGACCTTCTCACCGGTCAATTTGTTCAGATAGTCGCCCGCAAAAACGACCGCAGTTTTATTGTCCGTCGAGGTGACGTGTCCGGATTGTATCTCCATAAAAAAGAGTAACTGTTTGTCCCTGTTATAATTAAGATTGCCTTTCGAGAAGCGAAATTAAATTTCTATCACAACCCCGCCGATAAAACAACAAAAATCGTAAATCCCCCTGTTCCGTTGCACCGCGCGTGGAACAACTGGAACACGTGGAACACGGTGAAACAAGCTCGACGCCGCCCACTCTAGCCTGGACACTGAGGAAATATAATCCATGTGCCTGCACTCGATACGCCGAGCACGCCGCTAGAATCGACATTTACACTTTCAAAATCAAACAAATCAAACGAAATAGTCGATTTTGGCCTATTCGAAATCCGACTATAGGCTTCGCCTAAAGGAAACTTCAGATGGAGAAATCTATTTATTCACAGGAGTACGAGCTTCTTCTACAAACCCTTCGCGACGTGCGGGTGGAAAAAGGACTTACTCAAACTGACGTTGCAGAACGTCTTGGAGAAACGCAGAGTTCGTGAGCAAGTAGAACGTGACAAATGTCGCCTTGACATTTGTGGAGTTACCAGTACATTGATTGGCGACCGGGATATAATCTGCGACCTTCGTGAAGTAGACGGATTTATGAAGACTGTGATGACGGCGTGTTTCCCCCTATTGGCGCTTTCTGTGACGAAATGGAGCAACGCGAAAAGTGGATGAGCTAGAAAGGCGTAGAAACTAAATGTAAGATACAGAAATGCCTGTTAATAATAACTGGACCCGTGATCAACTCCTTGTAACGTTTAATCTTTACTGTCGCACTCCTTTTGGAAAGCTCCACAAAGGGAACCCCGACATTATTTTGCTTGCACAGAAGATTGGCCGTACTCCAAGCGCGGTTGCAATGAAGTTGGTCAACTTTGCGAGCCTCGACCCGATCCAGCAAGCGCGACAAATTCGCGGACTTAGCAATTCAAGTCGTGCTGACCGTGAAATTTGGAATGAATTTTATACAAATTCGGAACAATTGGCTTTTGAAAGTCAGCAGTCCATTCTGCGTGTGATTGGCGAAAGCCGAGAGGTGCCCGACGAGGAAGTGTCGCTACCTTCTGGTCCGACAGAGCAGATACGTATGGTTCGAACCCGGTTAGTTCAAGGCTTTTTTCGCGACGCGGTACTATCGAGCTATGGATTTAAATGCGCGATTTGCGAAAGTGATTTGATGGAATTATTAACCGCGAGTCACATCATACCTTGGAAGGATAATATCGAGCGACGAGCAGATCCGCGAAACGGTCTTTCGTTATGTGTGATCCATGACCGGGCGTTCGACCGTGGTTTGTTGGCACTGGGGGAGTCTTTTGAGGTTTTGCTTTCCGAGAGGCTAAGGATTTTCTCCTCACGATGTCGCACAAACTCCGCCGCATTTCTCGAAGTTGCAGGAAAAGCTATTTCGCTCCCGAGTCGGTTTGCTCCGGATCCCTCTGCGTTAGCTTATCATCGGGAACACATTTTCCGAGACTAAATCTATGACGTTTGTATGAACAACACAGTTTCGATAACTCTTGAAAAGGCAGATGTTTTACAGGCACTTGATGCTCTATATGATAGAGCTGAGGCTTGGGAAAAAACAGAAGCTGTATTAATAGGAAAGTTTGATTCTGACGATGAATTCTTTTTACCTGAGGAATGCGATGATCCATCGGAAGCAGCCGAAATTGCCCAACACTTTAGAGATATTGCATCGAAAATCGAAGCTCAACTAACGGAATACCGCCGAAAAGTGGAGAATGAGCCTTCGAAAATCTAAGTGGACGATTATTGGAAAATCATGTCGAACAGCTTCTGATCGAGGCGAAGATTCCACACGAAATACGGCCAAAAAAAATCGACGGAAAACCGGACATTGTTATACCGAATGAATCTGCGTACTTTGATCCGAATTTTCCTGACGAAAAACTCATTATCGTAGGCGTGAAGACAACTTGTAAGGATCGGTGGCGGCAAGTTTTGAATGAGGGCAAACGGGTCAAACAGAAGCATATACTCACAACTCAAAAAGGCATTTCTCCGTATCAATTGAACGAGATGCATCAATCAGGTGTTACCCTTGTTGTGCCCACAGACCTATATAAGGATTACCCTAAAAAGCGGGAGATAAGTCTGCTATCAGTCGAAGAGTTTGTCTCAAGCGTCCGCAAAACACTAAATTGATCTGTGGTAGATGTCCATACAAGCGAACAGAGAAGTTTCAATATGTCCCGCATCCGGGACCGAAATACGAAGCCCGAAATGAAGGTTCGGTCTTTGGTTCATTCGATGGGTTATCGCTATCGACTGCATCGAAAGGATTTGCCCGGAAAGCCTGATTTGGTTTTTCCGGGCCGTCGTAAAATCATCTTTATCCACGGATGTTTTTTCCATATGCATGATTGTCGCTACGGTCGTGTTGTTCCGAAGACAAACGAAGAAACGTGGAGACGGAAGCGCGAAGGTAACGTCGAACGCGATTCCAGGGTAATGGGTGAACTGCGAGAACTTGGCTGGGAAACGCTCATCATTTGGGAATGTTCAACTAAGAACTTGTGCGAAATCGATGCAAAGATTCGCGGATTTCTAGGGCCGCGAGGAAAGCCGGTGAGGAAATGAGAGTTCTTCTTGCGAGAGGTTTCTTTCGGTGCGAAGTTGTCTGATTCTCTTACCAAATTCCTCGATCAGAATTTGATTTAGCATCCGAATGAAGCTATACGCATGGTATGCAGCGATCAACATACAATGCGTATCAATTCATTCCGTGAGATCCCACCACACCGTCCGCGAAGCACGTCCACCCCTCCTCAGACAGGAGGGGAGCTAAAGGACTTGACTAATAACTTGACTTATGCTTGACTTATGGGATGGCATTTATTCCTCGATTCAGCATTTCCGGGCGTTTGCTTTCACTGAGTGAGCAGATCGCGATCTTACGCGAGCGGATCCAGGCGGCGGCGATAGAGTTGTCGTGGATCCCTGCACTGCAGAAGGATTCGCGGTCGCGCAACGTGCATGCATCGACGGCGATTGAGGGCAACCCGCTTACGCTGGAACAGGTTCGCCTTATCGAAGAGGGGCGAACGCTTGCGGCTTCGGGCGAGCGGCCGCAGCGTGAGGTGCTTAACTATTTTGCCGGGCTTCGGTACGTTGATAAGAACGCAGCGAAGAAAAACATCCGACATGAGGATATCTTCTCGCTGCACCGCATTCTTGCCGAAGGCGTGATGGACCAGGGTGACGCGGGCCGTTACCGGACGATAGCCGTGCGGGTCGGCAATTATGTTCCGCCGGCGGCCGGCGATGTGTCGGGGCTGATGATGGAACTGCTCGAGTGGTGGAACAAGGACTCACGAAAGCTTTCGCCGGTGCTGAGCTCGGCTATTCTTCATCACCGGTTCGAATCGGTCCATCCGTTTGCGGACGGAAACGGCCGGACAGGACGCGCCATGAGCCTTTGGGAGCTTTATCGCAGGGGTTTTGACACGCATCATATCTTCTCTGTAGACGAGTTTTATTGGGAAGACAGACCGCGTTATTACGCCGAACTTGAAAGGGTACACCGCGAGGGCGATGACCTGACAAGCTGGTTAGAATATTCTGCCGAAGGGTTGCGGCAGACGCTTGAGCGGGTTTGGATACGGGTTCAGACGTTCCAGCCCGAACCCGGCAAAAAGATCGTTCTTCGTCCAAAACAGGAACACCTGCTGAGGCTGCTTGCAGACCACGGCGGCATGTCGCCGGTGGAGATATGGTCAGCACTCGATATATCCCGGCAGGGTGCAATGGACCTTCTGCATCCGCTGATAGACGCCGGATTGGTCGAGAAGGTCGGCGGCAAAAAGACCGGGCGATATTTCCTTCGTAAACAATGAACGAACACATGGGCAGAACGACCAGCCGTCTGCTCCCACCACCCCCGTCCGCGAAGCGCGTCCACACCTCCTCAGGCAGGAGGGGAAACTGACACCACCCCGTCAGACGAAGCGTCTGCCACCCCTCCTCAAACAGGAGGGGAGCTAGTCAGGATTTGTGCCACGGATAAAACTATTGACTATACCTGACACATTGTGTAAAATTGCTGCGGGCTCGGCACAGTAGCCGGGCGTTTCTTTGAGCTATTGGATTTTCGATTGTCTCGTCCTTAAATTGGTTTACAAAGTTTTTAAAAAAACGACGTTCCAGCGGTCCGAGATCGTCGCTAACTGTAATATATGCAATAGTTTGCATGTCCCACAGTCGGTTGGGACAAGCGCGGGACAAGGTTGGGACAAATGCGACAACCTGAATGCTATTGATTTGCACAACGGCTGTATTTAATGGAGTTACGTGGATTTACCGCGGCAACAGGCGAGTTTGACACTGGGACACGGGACAAGCTGTGACGCGGACAAAACCGGCTTAGGCGAGGACTTCTTTGTTTAGGTACTTGGTCATTGAGATGCTGGTGCCGTCATCGGTGTGGAGGATTTTTACTTCGTCCATCAGCTTTTCGATGAGTTTCAGGCCCCAGCCGCGGCGTTCGGATTCTGGTTCGATCTCTTTGGTTCTGCGGTCGGCGAGGCGAAGGCCGCGGTTTGAGATGGTGATGACGATGCGGTCGTCTTCGACCGAGAATTTTTGGTGAATGCGGCGGTCGGGGCTCAAGGAATGCTCGGAGGCGTTTATCGACGCTTCGAGCAGGGCGGTCTTTATTTGGTTTATCGCCTTTGGCGCAAAGTTGTGGCGCCTGGCGATCTCTTCGAGCGTGTGGGCGGCGATCATTTCATTCTCGCCATCCATCGGAACGGTGACCTCGTATTCATCTATGACAGACCGCGAATCTGCGGGTTCGGTTCCAATTATCTGCTTCAAAAACTCGACCTGGCGGCGGCTTGAACCGTAGGCGTTTCGCTGGCGGAGCAGGTCCACCGCGTCAGACGAGAAGCTTTCGGGGGCGATGAGCCAAACCTTGTAGGTGTGAAAATTGCACATCAGGGCGACCATTTCGAGGCGGTCGCACCAGAATTCGGCCAGCTCGCGTGACGCTTCGAGCTTGGAATCGATCTCGGCGGCGACCCAGACGATCTCGTCATCATCGATATATTGCCCCTCCTGAAAACCGATCGCGACAACCGAGCGTTCCTTTTCCGTCAACTCCCCGATCGGCTTGTAAAGATCGGCCGCGTTGGCGGTGTAGACGATCTGCGGTAGCCTGATCGGCGCGAGGTCCGCACGAAGGCCGGAAGCGATCTCGTCATTTCGAAGGCCTTTGTATTGGTCGGCGAAGACGCCGTAATCGAGCAGTGCAAGCGGAACCTGCTGCAGCGAGAACGACGCGAGCAGATCGCGAAGGCCGAGCGATGCGTTGTGCCGGTAAAAGCGGGCCATCAGGCGCGGCGCGCGTTTGAGATATGCCGTAACCGATTCCCCGAACAACGCGGCGCGGTTCTCGCCAATTACTTCGAGCCGAAAACGGGCCGCGATGTAGTCGGTCAAAACCTCGTTGCCGTCCATCGCTTCAACGCCATTGCCGGTTAAACGGATGAGCTCGTCGATGTTCAGAAGGTCCAGCATTTTTGAGAAGGCCGGTTCGCCGACGGCGAGACGTTTTAGCCACGATTCGACCGAAAGCTGCTTTTTGCCAAGCGTCAGCGAGACGTCCAGCAGGCTCAGAATTCCCTTTTCAAGATCTTCGGTTGGGGCGATGGTTTTTACCACCGCGTCGTAATATCGACGAATGCGGCCGCCGAAGATCTCCTGCGTATAAATCTTTTGTACGTTCAAGAAGCTTTCGAGATGGTCGTACTTTTCGGCAGCGGCCTGGAACATAAAGCGAATAAATGCAGCGTTTCCGTGAAATTGGTTGGCGATCAGATCGCGCGCCTCGTCATTGGTCGTAACCCCAAATCGGGCGGCGTTTTTTTCGACTACGAGCGATGTCTCGGCAAACGAAAGCTGTTCGATAACAAGCCGTTCGCCGTTCGCTTCGTCGAATGCAAATCGGCGCCGGCCGGCGAGCACATAAGCAACCGAGCTATTACGATAGATGCTTTTGATGGCGTTGAAGACCTTTGCCTGCTCGTCGGAATGCGCGGCGGCATGACAATGGTCGATCATTACGAAGACATGAGCACCGCTTGCGGCGGCACGGATCGGGGCGCTCAGACATGTTTGTAAAAACGTATGGCCGTCATTAACCGCGCAATCGCGACTGCAGGCTTCGACTAGCCGGTCGATCCAGTGACCATCGGCCGGAACCGCCAGCTCGGCAAGCTCGCAGACATCAGGATACCAGCCCAATATAACGTCGTCCTTCCGTCGGAATGCAACCGTTTGAAGCAGGAATTGATGTAGAAAACGTTGAGCGGTCTGGTGGGCCGTTTCGGCTGTTTTGCTTAGGGCAAAATAGAACGGAATAACCGAAGTCTGCTCTTGAAAAAGCTTGTCGTAGGTTCGTTTGAGGAGTTCCGACACGCCGACGCCCGGGGCTGCCATCACCGTCAACGGGCCCGAGCCGCCGCTATTTTTTGCATAATGCAGCAGGCGATCCATCTCGTCAGCTCTGCCTACGAAGTCTTCGGCGGGACATTCGGCAAGAATTCTTTTGTGAAACGAGTGCGCCATTTAATGAATGTTCTCGGTGATCGAATCGCCCAAAGCGTTGAATATCTGCACGTTATTGCGGCCGTGATTCTTCGCCGCGTAAAGCGCTACATCGGCTGCTGAAATCAAGTCCTTTGGCGTATCGATCTCGTTCGAACAACCGGCGATCCCAATGCTCACCGTAACCTGGCGTTTCGGAAACTCTGTTCTTTCAATACGTTTGCGAATGCGCTCGGCGATCTGGGCCGCTTCGTCGGTCGAGGTCTGCGGCAGCAGGATCGCAAATTCTTCACCGCCGTAACGTGCGGCAACGTCCGCGCCCCGCAGCGTTTCCTTTAGTATGTCGGCAACGGTCTTTAATGCACTGTCTCCGGCCGGATGACCAAAGCTGTCGTTATATGATTTGAAATTATCGACATCGAGCATCATCAAGCTCATCGAAAATCGGTGCCGCTTAGACCGCGTAATTTCCTCGGCCAGACGTTCTTCCAGATATCGACGGTTCAAAAGGCCTGTCAGCGGATCGGTGACCGAAAGCTGCTCGTATTCGCCGGCCTTGTCCCTGAGCGTCGTGCGGTCGATCGCAACAGCGATCTGCGGCGCGATGGCCTGCAGCAATTCGAGATCGCGTGCCGTGAAATTATCGCCACCGGCTTTGTCCGCGAAGTTCATCACGCCGATTTTGCGTTCACCGATTAGAATTGGATAGCTGATGAATGACGAAGTCTTATAGTTCCAATCGCTCGGAGCGGATTCGATGCCGACGCCTTTCATATCCGACACAACGACCGGATCGCCGATTGCCAATATACGTCCGGCAACGCGGCTGCCGACGCTCGTCTCCGATAGCAGATTTATTCGCGAACCGATGGCAGCTTTTGCGTGAAGGCTGTTTGATTTTTCGCTATGGATAAGGATCGAAGCACGTTCGGCACTAACGAGTTCGGCCGAGATCTGCGTGATCTTTAACCAAAAATCGTCCGCATCGATCTTTCTCAAGTTTTCGTTGAACCGGATGACCGCCCTGGAAAGCCAGTCGCGTTGCGAAACCTCATCGCGAAGCCGGAGGATTTCGAGTTGAGATGCCAGTGTCTGTGCAAATCGTGAAATAAGGCGTTTTTGTTCAGGATTCTCGATCCGAGAATCGATGCCTATCGCACCGCGAATGTCGTTGCCGATCGTTACGGGAAATAATGAGAGCGTTCGTTCCGTATCAACGCCGCCTTCTTTTTTACGCTCGCGGAATTCAAGCGGCGTCTCGCGGCGGGCGGCATCGGCCAAGCGCTGGTTGTCGGCCGCAATGCCGATCTTGACGGATTTGTCGGCAAGGCGTCCCAACCCAACCAAAACCTCAAGCTTGTCGTCGCGGCGTTCGAGCCAGACAAGCGAATCAAGCGCGTAACGTTGCTTTAAGTAGTTCAGGATTGCCGTGCATGCATCCCGGTATTCCAATTTCATCAGCGAGCCGAAAAGCGAACGCCACTCGCCGGCCGCTTTCGGATCTTTTTGAACGTCGATCGCGGTTGCGGCCTGTAATTCGCCGGCGGCTTTCTCGGTTTCGGTCTTAAACCTATTGATCAGGTTTGTGATCTCGTTCGGATCAGGCTGCGCCGCGTCCGGTTCCTCGGCCTTAACCGTTTCCTGAGGCCTGGACATTTCGAGCTTTAGTTTTTCAACTTCGAGGATGTCGTTTCGCTCCCGGTGCGAGAACTTCTCCAACCGCGTGCATACTTTATCGAGACTTTGGTCCGATCCGCTAATGAGAACATTTTCGAAGAACTCGGTCGGGCGAAATTGTCGCCATTCGCCGGTTATCGCGTTTTCGGTTGCGAGCCGGTATTTTTCGGCTTTCAGGAAGGTTCGTCCAACGATCGCGACAAATTGGCTTCCACCGTCCCAGACCGAAACTGCCTTGCAGGTCAAACCCGCATAGCACTCGTATTCAACGGCCTTACCGGCTACGGTCGCCGCCGCAAAGGCTTTGCCGCAAAATTCGGCGCATCGCGGCGCAAACTCGCTCGACGAGTACAAGCTGCGGCACATCGAATTGTTGTTTGAAACTGAAATTTCTTTACAGTCTTCGTTGACAACAACTATCGCCACGCCGTTTTCCTCGGCGAGTCGGTCGAGAAACTTCTCTTTTTTTGGGGGATTTGAAATCATTCTATTCCGGCAAAGACCCTTGCGAATAAATCGTTCAGCATTCAGGCTACGGGTTCCTCCAGCCTCTTGCACACTTGCTAAATAGATTCAATCATCAAGCATTTTCACGAAAAAATCTCGATTAAATTGTTTACATTTTTCAATTATGGCATAGAAACCGTTTGCGTCAGTAATTCGGATAGAATCCAGACCGTATCGCCTTACCCGGTGTATCGCTTTAATGCATTTATGTCTTGATGGGGTGCATTAGCTAAGTCATCTTATTGATAAAAATACAGCGTTTAAGGTCATCCGAAGTCTGGCACGGCTATTGTATGTCATTTAGTGCAGTCATAAAGACGGCGGAAAATATTTTGAACATTCAAAGGGAGATTTTATTATGATCAACGATTACGAATCTACAAAACCAATTACGGAAGACGCCACAATCCCGACATCATCAAGGCCAACCAACGACGATGTTATTTCGACACTTAACGGTTTGATTGAGACTTGTAAAGATGGCCAGGAAGGCTTTACCGAAGCGGCCGAAGGCGTCGAGCGGTCGGATCTGAAATCGCTCTTCTACGAATTTGCCCAGCAGCGTTCACAATTTGCCGGCGAGCTGCAGACGCTTGTTCAAACTTTAGGCGGCGACCCTGAGAACACGGGAAGCATCGCGGGTTCGCTTCATCGCGGATGGATCAACATTAAATCGGTCGTTACCGGAAAAGACGAAGGCTCAATCCTGAACGAGTGCGAACGCGGAGAGGATTCTGCTAAGGCGACATACAAGGCCGCTCTTGATAATTTTCTTCCTGCAAACGTTCTGGACACGGTGCAGACACAATACACCTCGGTTCAGGCCGCACACGACCGGATTAAGGCCCTGCGCGATACAACCAACGGTGAGAAGACCAGTTCGGCCACAACACGTTAATTATAAAACTAATTTATACTCATTATCTTGTTGTGCAAAAGAGACTCGTGTAACGCGGGTCTTTTTTGCGCTCCGCCAATTTACTATACCCCTCTTAACTCTGTCTATTGACAACTATTGCCAAAATACTATTCTTTCCTCAGGGTGATTATGCTAATAGCCACAATTAACATTTCAATTCCAGATACAATGAAAGCGGACGTTGAAGAGATTATAGCCAGCGAGGGTTACGGCAACACGAGCGAGTTTTTCCGAGAACTTGTTCGTGACTACATGAGGCGGCGGCAGGAGCGAAAGCTCGAAGTGCTGCTGTTGGAAGGTACGCGGAGCGGGGGCGCGACCTCATTGACCAAGGCTGATTTTGAGGCCATCAAGGAACGGGCCTAAAACGTCTTAAAGATAAAGTCAAACGATGACGCGTCGCGTTACCAAACGTCCTGCTGCGGACGGGACATCGAAGAGTGTTTCGTCCATATTGCGCAAGACAATCTGGATATCGGTGTGACATTTCTTGTTGCCGTTGAAGACTCACTAGAGAGGTTGGCTGAATTCCCCCTTATTGGCAAAATCAGGGGGTTTCAGAACACGGACCTGCCTCCTATAAGGTCTGGCCGGTCAAAGGTTTTGAGAATTATCTGATTTCTTACGCGGTCAACGAGGACAGCGTTGAGGTAATTCGTGTATTTCATGGATCGCGGGATATCGAGAACTTGTTTAGCTAACCCATCACGGCTGAAAAAAGCGACTTATACAAAGCAAAAGCAGACCGACAAATTGAGGAGGCGAGATTTCATGATCAATTTCTTATCACGCCGCGATTAGTCGCTGCATTTTCTTCGATATTCGGATGTTCCGCGCTTATTCGAATACACGCCGCCTGGTGGCCCGGTTTTATCTCGACGAGCTGTGGCACGATCGTTTTACAGTCTTCAATCGCATACGAACAGCGTGTGTGGAAATGGCAGCCGGTTGGCGGGTTGATCGACGATGGGACATCGCCTTTTAAAATAATACGCGTCCGGGTCGCCTCGATCTCGGGATCGGGAACGGGTACGGCGGATATCAGGGCTTTTGTGTACGGCATCAGCGGGTCGGCGTAAATCTCTTTGCCCGGCGCGAGCTCGACTATTTTACCGAGATACATGACGGCAACGCGGTCGGCAAGGTGGCGGAGGGCACGGAGGTCGTGCGAAATGAACAGGTACGTCAGGTTCTTTTCGGCCTGCAGATGCTCCATCAGATTCATTATCTGGGCCTGGATGGAAACGTCGAGAGCGGAGATCGGTTCGTCGGCGACAATGAATTCAGGCTCGACCGCCAATGCTCGTGCGATGCCGATACGCTGCCGCTGGCCGCCGGAGAATTCGTGCGGGTAGCGTTTGATAAAGCGGCGGCTCAAGCCAACCGTTTCCATCAGGTCCTGAACCCGCAATTCGACCGCGCCGCCTTTTGCCAGCCCGAAAGTTCGGATCGGCTCGCCAATGATGTTGCCGACCGTCATTCGCGGGTTGAGCGATGCGTACGGATCCTGAAAGATCATCTGCAGATGCTTGCGCTGTTCGCGCATCGCCGATTGGGGCAGATGGGCGAGGTCCTTTCCGTTATAAAAAACCTTGCCGCCCGTCGGTTCGGTCAGGCGAAGAATTGCCTTCCCAAGCGTCGATTTACCGCAGCCGGATTCGCCGACCAAGCCAAGTGTTTCGCCTTTTTTTATTTCCAGCGAAACGCCGTCCACAGCCTTCACAGTCTTGGACGCACTAAAAAGCCCGCCGCCGCTGCGGTAATGGACTTTCAGGTCCTGGATCGAGATGAGGTTGTTTCCGTTAGTTTCCATTTAAAGCTCATTCTTGTCTTTCTCTGCGTCTTTGCGTCTTTGCGGGAAACCGATTCCTCCCGCGAAGACGCAAAGGAGCAAAAGGAAGAGTCAGCTTATCGGCGGCTCGATTGCCGCCGGCGTTTCAGTGTCGTAAACGACGTTCATCTGTTTGAGCGTGCCGTTTTCATAATTAACTTCGATCTTCATAGGAAGGCCGGTATCCTTTCCAATCCAGATCTTTGAAGTGAACGGGTAATTCCCTTTCGGCGTCGCGTTATTATAGCTGTAAACGAGGGCAGCTTTGCCCTCGACGTTATCATCACCGTCAAATTTCACATCGCTAAGAGTTTTCAGCCCTTCTTCGGTAAAGGAATCACGGAGTGTCGGCATAGCATCGCCGAGGCCGACCGGCGTCTTACGCCATGTCCCGCCTGTCTTCATGTAGGTCTGCTTGCCGATAATGATGATTTCCATCCCGGCGGCTGTTCCGCCGAGGTGCTTAATGTGGTATCGGTCGGGAGCGGCATAATCGACCTGCATATGCAACTCATTCTGGCCGGTGCCTTCCATTTTGGCGGAGAAGGACGGCAGGTCGATAAACTTTTTCGACGCCTTAATAATGTCTTCCTTCGGATCGGCACTCGCTGTCGTCGTGCTTTTTGATGAGCTTCCGCTGTTTGACGTGCCGCTGTTCGAATTGGACGCCGCAGGGCCCTTCGCGGAGTTCGCCAATTCTTTGATCTTAGCGCAGCCGAGGACAGCAAGGCACAGGATCGTGAGCGGCAGTAAAAGGTTCTTTCTCATAGGTTTATAGGGCGGCTTTCAACGCCAGTTCCCTTTTTGAGTCTTCGTATACCTCGACCGCAAAATGGCAAAGCGAGTGATGATACTCATTTATCTGCACAAAAGGCGGAAACTCTTCGCGGCATATGTCCTCGGCGCGTTCGCAGCGTTCGGCGAAGGGGCAGCCCGGCGGTAAGTGCGCGACATCGGGTGGCAGGCCAGGAATTTGGTACAGGTCCTTTCCCTGCTCGTGTGCCGGATCGGGCACGCTTTTTAACAGACCTTTTGTGTAAGGATTGGCCGGTGTTGCGAAAAGCTCTCGTGTCCGGGCCTGTTCGAAAACCTTCCCCGCGTACATAACTATTATTTTGTCCGTCATCCCGGCAACCACGCCGAGGTCGTGGGTGATAAGAATGACACTAGTGCCCATTCGCGCCTTTAGTTCTTTGATCAGCTCAAGAATTTGGGCCTGGATCGTAACGTCGAGGGCGGTTGTCGGCTCGTCTGCAATGAGAAGCTCGGGGTCGCAACTTAAAGCCATTCCGATCATCACACGTTGGCGCATACCTCCCGAGAATTCGTGCGGATAGCTTCCGATTCGCTCTTCCGCATCGGAGATGCCGACTGTTTTGAGCATATTGACAGCGTGATCATAAGCCTGCTGCTTTGTATGCCCAAGATGAAGCCGCGTCACCTCCATCAACTGCGTGGAGATCTTTAGGAACGGGTTGAGCGACGTCATCGGGTCTTGAAAAATCATCGCGATACGCTTGCCGCGTATCTTTCGCACGTCGTCGAGCGAAAGCGAGCGGACATCGACGCCGTCAAAAACAATCGTGCCGTCAACGATCTTTCCCGGCGGTTCTGGTATCAGCCGCATAACTGAAAGGTTAGTCACCGACTTGCCGCTGCCCGATTCGCCCACAATGCCAAGCGTCTCGCCCTTTTTCAGCTCGAACGACACGTCGTCAACGGCTTTCACCAAACCGTCTTCGGTTTGGAAATAGGTTTTGAGGCCGTTGACCGATAGGATTGTTCCGTTATTGCTCATTCAGTAAATATCATCGCCCACTAAATAAATATGGTTCGTTTAGTGCGGGGCTTGCCCCGCCACTTACGTTTTAGCGGGCAGGCCCGCTTCTAAACGGTCTAAAATTTTCGCGTCTGCGGATCGAGTGCATCGCGGATACCGTCACCTAAAAAGTTTAGTGAAAACAGCGTCAGGGCCATTGTCACGCCGGGGAAAATTAGCTGCCACGGGAAGATGGCGAGGTTCTTGATGCCCGCGTCGGCGAGGCTACCCCATGACGCGTATGGAGCTTGGACGCCGAGGCCGAGAAATGAAAGGAACGCCTCGGTCAGCATCACGCTCGGAACGGTCAGCGTCGCGTAGACGATCACCGGGCCGAGTGCATTAGGAACGAGATGCCGGAAAATTATGCCGAAGGTCGAAACGCCGGTCGCCTTTGCCGCCACCACGAATTCCTGATTTTTTAAGCTCAGTATTTGTCCGCGAACGACGCGGGCCATCGTCAGCCAAGATACGAGGCCGAGAGCAAAAAAGAGCAGAAATATCTGGCTCAGGCCCTGATCAACATTAGCTGCGTATTGGTCCGCAAGCCAGGCACCGAATCCGGTCAAGGCGAGACCGACGGCAGCAAGGTAAACCAAACCGATCAAAATCGCGAGAGCGAGCAGCGTTAAAAATATCTTGGCCAACGTAAAAAAGAAGATTCCTATCCTGCCGGTCAATTGTTCGACAAGTTTGCGGTAGAGAGAAACCGAGAGCGGTATTCCGAGCAAAAGGATTAGAACGCCGCTGACGATCTGCGGCAACCACCCGATCAGAACCTTCACATTCGGCCCGCCAAAAACCTGAAGCAGAACGATCACTATCAGGATGTACGGAATGGCATAAATAATGTCGACGATCCGCATCATGAAATTATCGATTCGTCCACCGAGGTAACCCGCAATCGCTCCGTACGACACGCCGACGATCAGGGATACTAAGGTCGAAATGACGCCGACCATCAGCGAGATACGGCCACCCTGCAATACGCGGGCGAGCATATCGCGTCCGGCATCGTCGGTACCCATCAAGTGTTTTAACGACGGCGGCATCGATTTGACCAGATCGTTGTCGGTGGGAATAAGATCGTAGGTGTTGCCGGTAGTCCAGCTAAGAATCGCGGGACCGAAGAGGACGGCTACGGCCAAAAACGTAATGAAGATGAGCCCGGCGAACGCAAGCCTGTTTCGCCGCAGCCGTTTCCATGCGTCGCTCCAAGGCGAAGTTCCCTGAATTATTTCTACATTCTCCGCCATAGATGTTTATTCGTACCGGATCCTCGGGTCCAAAAATCCGTATGAGATATCGACGATCAGATTAAAGAGCATGATCAATATCGACAGAAATGCGACTATGCCCAGAATCAAAGGCTCGTCGCGGTTTAGAACAGCCTTAATAAATATGTCGCCGAGACCGGGAAGAGCGAAAACCTTCTCGACGACGACCGTTCCGGCGAGCAGTGCCGCAAGCGCGGGACCGGTGAACGAAACCACGGGAATTATGCCGCCTCGAAGCGCGTGACGCAGCAGCACCGTCTTTTCGTCTAGGCCTTTGGCACGGGCAGTGCGGATGTAATCGGACCGCATTACCTCAAGCATTCCGGCACGAGTCAGGCGTGCAATATATGCTCCATAGATCGCCGCTAAGGTTATGACCGGCAATACGATCGACGAAACGCCGCCCCAACGGGCCGGCGGAAACCAGTAAAGCCCGAACGCAAAAACGATTACGAGGATCGGCCCTAGAACGAAGTTTGGCACCGAAAGTCCGAGCATTGCAATTGACATCGAGCCGTAATCGAACGCCGAATTTTGCTTGAGAGCGGCAGTTGTTCCGGCTGTGAGGCCGATCGCCAAGGCAAGCAGATAAGCGAGAATACCGAGCGTCGCAGAATACGGGAGGTGACGTTTTATGATCTCGTTAACCGACTGGCCCGGATATTTGACCGAATCGCCAAAATCGCCGCGAACAATGTTCGACATCAGCATACCGTATTGTTTATACCACGGCTCATCAAGCCCGTATTTTTTACGTATCGTGGCCTCAACAGCGGCGGGCAGCTTCTTTTCGCCAGAATAAAAATTGCCCGGAGCAATGCGGATAAGGCCCCACGTCAGGGTCACAACGATCAAAGCCATAGGGATAATTATCAGCAATCTGCGGATGATGAAACTAAGCATTTATTTTTTGGACTTTCCGTTTCCACCAAAAAATTTCTCGGCCATAAATATCACTGCGTTGAGCCGCTCGTTCGTCTCTTTCTGCGATTCGCTCAATTGCATTATGTCTTCGCTGACCTTGGCAATGTTTTTGCCTTGCTCAACTGTCGTATTGTAATGTTCGACGCTCGAATTATAGAGATTCAACGAAACGCGCTCTAAAACGTTTACCCGCTTTTCCGCCTCCTTTTGAACATCCTTCAATTCCCCCAAATCGGAGTAAAACTGTGCCTGCTGCTGAACTAAAACATCTATCGCTTTTTCAAATTTCTTCTCATTCATAAAATTGGTCATATGCGGCCAGACTTATTTTGCCGCCGCCTTCTGCGTGCTTGTAAGCTCCAGCAATTGTTTTTCGACCAGCGGATCCGATTCCTTCATGATGTTCTCCACATCCTTGTCCCATCTGGCCGGATCGCGTTCGAAATAAACGAATTTCCACGGCAGCAAGGTGCCTGGGTTCGGATACATTCCTTTAATATAGGGCTTTTTCATCCAGTTGGTAGCATTGATCGTCAGCGGCACCATCGGAAGCTGTTCTATCAGATAAAACTCGGCTTGGGCAAGTTTCTCGAAACGTTTATTCGGGTCGAGTTCCGCGTTGGCATCGTCAAGCATTTTGTCATACTTAGCATCGTAAAAGCCGGTGCCGCCTTCGTTGTCTTTGCCGTATTGCAGGCTCAGAAACGTGTAAGGGTCCATATAATCGCCTGACCAAAGGAATATAGCAAAGCCGTCATATTCCAAAGATTTGAAGTAAGGCAAAAAAGCCTTAAACTCCATCGTTTTCAAAGGAATCGTGATGCCCAGATTCTGTTTCCACTGAGCCTGTACAAACTCCGCGACCGACCTGTTATTTTCATTGGTGTTGTAGGTGATCGAAACCTTGTCGGTAGGAAAGTTCGGGCACGAATAGCCGTTGCCGTCTTTCTGCACGGGAAAACCCGCGTCCGCCAACAGCTTTCGCGCCTGTTCCGCATCGAACCTGTTATCGTTTGCCCATTCTTCAGGGGCAACGCCGCGCTCCTTTCGGATCTCTTCGCTTACTTTTGCGCGGGCTTTATCATAATCCAGAACAATACCGGACGGCGCGATTGCGTAAAGCGGCTTAGTTACTTTCCGGAAATCCGAGAGCGCCTGGTGGTCTAGGCCGACATTAAATGCTTTTCTCACACGAACATCGCTGAACGGCGCCTTCGTTATATTCATCGCGTAATAGGATGTCGCATTTTCCGGGAAATTCATATATTCGTCTCTGTATTGACGAATTTCGCCGATCCATGACGACGGAACTGTATGGTTCAGGAATGCATCGACCGCACCCGCCTTATACAGATTCATCATGGTCGACAGCTCCTCGACCGGGTAGAATTCGATTCCGTCGAGATGAACGTTGGCGGCGTCCCAGTAATTCGGATCTTTTTCGACAATAAGGGCGTCATACGGGCGGTAATTTTTTAAGCGAAATGCGCCGCAGGTTACTATGTTTTGGGGCTTGGTCCAGTTTTTACCATATTTCTCCACGGCTTGCTGAGGAACGAGGCGGAAAAACTGATGGGCGAGCAGCCCAATAAAGAAAGGGGCGCTCTGACGCAGGTTGATCCGCAGCGTGTAATCGTCAATGGCTTCGACGCCTATATCTTCGCCTTTGACTGGAACAAATTCGGCTCCCTCAACAACCGCCGCAAGCTTTGAATCGGCAGCGATCTCCTTTGCACGTTTCTTCTCGTCGCCATCGAGCGTAAGCCGATCGGGCGACCTAATAAATTTATGAAATTCGGTCTCGGGACCTAACGGCGGCGAAGCTTTTTGCTCAGCCGCGCCGCCAAAATCTTTTTCGAGCAAATAGCTGTCGCCTTTTTTAACAAAAACCTTGCCGCCTTTAAACTCTTCCGAATACTTGATAAAAAAGGCGAGGCCGGCTGTTCGCGAAATCGTTTCCGGAGCTAAACCGCGTCGAAGGCTGTAAACAAAATCGCGTGCGGTAATTGGCGTTCCGTCACTCCACTTTGCATTATCACGGAGGTGGAAGACGAATTCGTCGATATTGGGGCTGATCTCCCAGCTTTTTGCGATCGCGGGAATAGGCTGCTGATCCTTCGGCCCGTATTCCACCAAGCCGTCGTAAAGCGCCATGTGAATGCGGGCTTCGGGCTGGCCGTCGGGCAACTGCGGGTCTAGCGACTCGGGTTCGGCACCGGAAATATAGCGAAGGACGTTGCCCGCGGGCGGGCTTGTTTGTCCAAAATAACGGCTGTTCGCATTTGTCGTGCAGCTTATCAAAAAAGACGATAGAGCTAGAATTGCTAAACAAATGCGAAGCTGGCTTAGGCCGTTACCTTTCATTACCTGAACTCCTTGTGGTTTTCTGATCGATCGAAGCCGCAATCGGCTTCAGGAGAGTTTTAGCCGGACGCGATGTCCGTTATTTCGATTCGCCATTCGCGCTTTTCGGCTGCCATTCGCTGTCGATTGCCACATTAGACAGGGTCAGGGCATCCAAACTATTTATTGCAAATCCCAACACATAAGGCTTTACGAGCGAAAACGATGTCGGGAAATACAACGGGATCGCACGCAATTCGTATAACGCTGCTTCCTCATTCAAGACCGATTCGGGAGCTGTATCGGCTGGAGGCTCGCCGGTGCCGGTCGTAAAGTTATCATCTTTAGCAGGCCCCGAAACCGGTTTCTCCGCGGTCGGCGGAGTAACGTTCTTATTTTTCTCAGCTTCCTTCAGGCTTAGCGGCTCGACTTTCGGATTCGGAATCGTGTCGAATATTGCCATGAAATTCGCCGCTTCGTCCGATGTCGGAAGCACGACGCCTCGCCGGATTAAATCGAAATCGCCCGTCTTCCGGGCTAGTTCAAGCTCGCCTGCCTCTTTTACGATGATCTCGGTCTCAAGGTTTAGATTCTGCTTCCACATCCGAGCAACAGACCGGGCGACTCGCTGCTGCGTATCATTTCGATTTATTAGAAGCCGGATAACCGGAAAATTCTTGCCGTCCGGGAAACCGGCCTCGTCCAAAAGCTCTTTGGCTTTTTCTTTGTCCTGCGACAGTTTGAGCTTCGTTTTAGTTCCGAATGGGAAAAAGCTCAGTGCCGGACGTGTGACGCCTTCCATTTCGCCTTCGGTCAATTTCTCGCGCTCGATTGCGTTTGACAGCGCCTGACGCACGCGGCGATCAGAGAACGGAGGCTTCGTCGAATTGACATCGTAAAAATTCAGAGCACCGTGCGTTGTTCGGCGAAAATCGTCGTACGGCGACAGAAGCTTTAGAACGAGTGGTGCGAAATCGGCATTTGTTACGGCGTCCAGCTCGCCCGCACGGTAAGCCGCAAGGGCTTTCTCGGCGTTTTCCATCGGCACGAAATGCACGCGTTCAAGCTTGATCGCATCGCGGTTCCAATAATTTTCCGAACGGTCGAGCACGATTCCCGTGGAATCGACGGACGAAATCTGAAACGGGCCGTTCGTAACGACCGGCGTATTCAATTCTTTTCCTTCAAACTCAGCGCCGTCGCCATATACCGGCCTAAAGATGGGATTTGCGACCAGTTTCGGAAAATCCTTGTCGGGCGAGATCAGAGTCACTTTTAAGATTTGTTCGCCTTCGGCAACAATTCCCAATTTTTCGCCCTCGGTTTTTACCGTAGCTTGTTTCTCTGTTTGCGAATTCGAATTTGATTCGCGGCTGCGGTCTTGTCCGGGATTGATGTTAGCATTTGCCGACCGGGCACTGAGCTGCTGCACCGGCATGTTCGGAAACGCCGGAGTTGGTGCCGAATTTAACAGAAGATCGGCGGCATCGGTCGAAGATATCTGAGTCACTCCCGCAGCGGCCGGAATGCCTGCAATATTATTGAGCAAATTGACGTGTGCCACTTTTTTGCCCATCGCGATCAGACGCTTCCACGAACGTACGAAATCCTCGGCAATGACCGGTTTTCCGTTAGTCCATTTAGCGTTTTTGCGAAGATTGAAGGTCCAGACTTTGTAATTATCGGTTGCCGCCCAGCTTTCGGCAACGCCGGGCACTTCGCTGAGCGTAACCGGATCGGTTTCGGTCAGTCCCTCGAAAATGGCTCGGACAACATCGGTTCCCGGGGGTGCTGAGGCGATCGCCGGGTCAAGGCTCTTTGGGAGCTTACCGTTGCTCCATCTAAATTCCTGCTTTTTTGGCGGATTTGTCCGAGCGAAAAAAGGTTCGGCAGCAGGCTTGTCGATCTCCGTACACGCGGATAAAATGACCACACTAAGAAGGCACAAGACGGCAAGGGCAAAGGCGAACGAGCGGCGAAATGTTACGCCGGCCTTTTCACTTTGATTTCCGCTGCTGCTTCGTTTCATCCGTTTACAAAACGTCCTTATTCGATTACAAAAACGGTTAGTAGCCGACAAGTTTCAGTTTTTTATAAACCTCAACAATCTGTCTGCGAGTGTCCTCAAAACCATTAGATGTATCGATCAGAAAATCAGCGTATTGCTTTTTTTCTTCCTGAGGCATCTGGGCAGCAATTCGTTTTTTCGCGTCAGTTTCGGGCAGATCGTCACGTAACCGTAATCGCTGCAATTGTATAACAGGTTCACACCAGACGACAATTAATTTGTCGAATCTCTTGTAACCGTCGGATTCTATCATCAACGCTGCATCGACAATTGCGACGCCGTGGGAATCTTCGGCCGCGCGTTCCTCAAGCCATTTGTTTTGGGCTTCAAACACGAGTGGATGGATGATCGCGTTGAGCAAAAGGCGTTTCTGCTCGTCGGCAAAAACGATCGCGGCCATCTTTGCCCGGTCAAGCTCGCCGTCAGTCGTAATCATGTCCGTACCAAATTCTTTCGCGATCCTCGCAAGACCTGGCGTTCCACCCCGTACGACATCACGAGCCGTTCGGTCGGCATCGATCACGTGACAGCCAAGTTCGCGAAAAACCTCGCAAACAAAAGACTTGCCGACGGCAATTGAACCTGTGAGTCCTACCTTTAACATAAAAAATCGACGACCGTTAACATAAAAACCAGCGACCGTTTAGAGGCGGGCAAGCCCGCCTCTAAACGGTCCCTAGTTTTTTTTACCGCCCGTGCCGTTTCGCGAGTTTATTGACATTGAACGCGGCGATCTCGTCGAGCGTCAGGCCCAACTCGTCAGCGCAGGCCGAGATGTACCAGAGCACATCGCCGAGTTCGTCCTTTAATTTCCCACGGATCTCGTCATTAATAACGCCGCCATGGTCGCGTTGGATCTTCTTGACTATATTCGCCACCTCGCCCGCCTCGCCGGCAAGTCCAAGCGTCGGGTATTCGAGATTTTCCATTCGCCGCGGGTAAAGAGCCGTCTGGCTCGCTTCGGATTGGTATTCTTCAAAGTTCATATGGTTTTAAGGAAGTTCTTAACAAGATGGACAGGATTTTCAGGATAATTCTTCTTTAATCCTGCTTATCCTGTTCATCCTGTTTGAAAAAGTCGCCGCATCTTGGCCGCTTCGACGGTATTTTTCATAAGCATCGCAACAGTAAGCAGACCGACGCCGCCGGGAACGGGCGTAAAGTTCGACGCAATTGCCATCGCGTCCTTCGGGTTCACATCGCCGACAAGTGTAAATCCGCGTTTTTCAATTGTAGCGAGCCGCTTTTCGAGGTCTTCGCCGCTGAACAGTTCGTGAGCAAAGTCGGTATCGGAAACATTATTGATGCCGACATCAATGACCGTCGCCCCTTCGCGAATGTGCTCGGCTTTGACAAATCCGGCACGGCCTATCGCCGCGACAATAATGTCGGCCTGGCGTGTAATAGAAGGCAGATCGGCCGTCCGCGAATGGCAGATCGTTACGGTTGCGTTCTCCTGAAGAAGGAGCATCGCCATCGGTTTACCGACGATATTGCTGCGGCCGACGATCACGGCGTGCTGGCCCGCGATAGGAATGTCCGACCGCTTCAATATCTCGATCACGCCCGCCGGTGTGCATGGAACAAGAGCTTTCTCGCCCTGAGAGAGCCGCCCGACGTTCACCGGATGAAAGCCGTCAACGTCTTTTTGCGGATCAATTGCTTCAAGTATCTCGCCCGAACGTATCTGCGGCGGCAGCGGAAGCTGGACGAGTATTCCATCGACCTCATCACGTTCATTTAACTCGCGGACAATTGCAAGCAACTGATCGTGCAAAGTGTCGGACGGCAGGTGCCTATGTTCTGAAATGATGCCAAGCTCTTCGGATGTTTTTACCTTGCTGCCGACGTAAACCGCCGACGCCGGGTCGTCCCCAACCCTGACGACAACGAGGCAGGGCCGGAATCCGTAAGTATTTTTGAGCTGCCTAATTTCCTCGGCAACCTCAGTTTTTATCGCATCCGCGAACGTTTTGCCGCCTAATAATCGTGCTGTCATAAATTGAATTGTCTCGATTTTACAGGAAGTGCCGTCCGATTGTCAGTTTCGTATGGCAGAAAGGCGATCACAAGCGGCAAAAGGGCGAAAAGTTTTCGTCATTTTTTTTAAAGAAGCAAACGATACCGATGCAAATCAAAACGACCTCATACCGGTCAAGAGTTTCAAATCAATGTTCCTAAGTAATTCAGCTCTAAAAACAATGCGTATTTTGTTCGGCGTTCTAATCGCTTTGGCAATTTCTAATTCAGCTTTGTTTGCATTCCAGTCGGTTGATCGAAAGCCGGTTTTGTCCGTTTTCCGTGCAAATGTTGGATTCCTGCATTCGAACAAAACGGATGCGAAAACGGCCGCAGAAACCTTTGACGCCGTTTCGTCATCCGCCGTTCTAGTACCGGCCGATTATGACGGCGACGGCCGTATGGATCTTGGCACGTGGGACGCCGCGACGGGCAAATGGCGGATAAAGCGAAGCAGCGATAAAGCAAAGATCACCATTGATTGGGGAAAGAGAGCGACACGGGCCGTTGCGAATCGAGACATTCCAGTTCCGGCGGATTTTGATGGCGACGGAAGAGCGGACATTGCTGTCTGGCGCCCTGCTACCGGCGAATGGCATATTCTGAATTCGTCAAAAAATTTTGATCGTGAATCTGCAACCGTATTGCGGTGGGGCGTGACGGGCGATGTTCCTGTTCAGGCAGATTACGACGGCGATTCGAAAGCCGATCTTGCTGTTTTTCGACCGTCGGAAAATCGCTGGTATATTCTCGAGAGCAAAACCGGCGAAACCCGCACCGAGAATTTTGGGATCGCGGGCACTGACCTGCTCGTTCCCGCGGACTACACCGGTGACGGCAAAGCCGACATCGCGGTCTATCGACGCGACACATGGTTTGTTCTGAACAGCGAAACCGACGAAACCGAGCCATTCGAATTCGGCTTTGCGGACGCACGCCCCGTTCCCGGCGACTACGATGGGGACGGAGAAATCGATTTTGCGGTTTATCAGAAAGGCAATTGGTACGTCTACGAAAGCTCGTCACCACGCCTTTTGACCTACAAATTTGGAAGCGATAGCGACATTCCGCTCAGTTCGACAATGGCAAAGCCGAGCATTTCCGGACTTCTATAAAGCTCCCACTCGCGAGCAACTGGACAGAGAAGTTCTTTGGGCTTCTCTTTTTTTTTGCCCTATCTAAGGTTAAGATTGGTTAATGAAAACGCTCGCGGGCATATTGCTGATTTTGCTGTTTGCTCCTACCCTGTATTCCCAAACCGCCGAGGAACTTCATACGAAGATACGTGCCGCCGCCGATAACAAACGCTACGCGGAAGCATTGAATGATCTGCGCTTATTCGAGAAAAAGTATCCAGAAAATTTCACGCTGAACAATTACGACTATCTGATGGCCCGTCTCATCGAAAAGAACGGTGATGCCGCCATCGCTATGGCGCGATACCAGGCCGTCGCAAAACGGAATTTTGTCCTCAAAGAATACGCCCTGTTCCATCTCGCAGATATTGCTCGTTCATCGGGCAGTCTGGTACTCGAACGCATGTATCTTCAGGAGCTTGCCGCATTTTCGCCGGGAAGCTTGCTAGCCGACGCAGCCGGAAATCGAATGGCGCGAAGCTGGTCTGAAAGCGCGAATTATGATCTTGCCGTTCGGGCGCTCGAATCGCTTCTGGCGAAAACCGCACCGGCGAAACCCGCTTCTGGAAAACGCGAGACAGATAGTCCGGTTGCGCGGGAAAACCGTCTTCTCCTTGCTCAATCGTACCTCCGAACCGGCAACGCCGATGCCGCTCGCGAAAATTTCTCGAAGTTGATAACCGCTCTCGCCAATCCCGCACAGCCCGACGATTTCGCGCTTGCGGCGGCAAAAGGGCTTGACACACTGGATATCGGATCGGGCACGATCGGTGAAACGGTTCCGGCGCTGACCGATTACGAGCATGTGCGGCGGGCAACGATCTACCAATTTAACCGCAATTTTGCCGACGCCCGGCTTCATTTCGCCGCTATCATAAACAACCATACGGCAAGCGGCATTGTTCCCGATGCAATCTACCAGACCGGCCGCGGCTACGTGCAGCAGGGTGATTTTGCCGAGGCGATTAAGTGGTTTGAGCGTGTCCGCGAACAGTTTGCCGATCACCCGGTTTCTAAAGACGCATTGCTCCAAGCCGCCTCAGCGTATGCACGCGTTGGGAAATTTAAGGAGGCTGTAAAGCGGTATCATGACTTCATCGATAAATACCCCGACGACGAGCGGATCGATCGTGCATATCTTAATATTATTGATGTTTTACGCGACGAAGGCGAAGAGATCGAGGCACAGAAATGGGCCGCTAAGACGCAAGAAGCGTTTAGGGGAAAGGTGCCGGAGGCTCTGGCTCTTTTTGCGGAAACACGAATATATCTCGCCAGAAATGAGTGGCCTGCTGCGTTGACCGCTCTCGATAAATTGCTGACGCTGCCGGATCTCGGCGGCGCGGCCGTTCCCGGCGGCACGAACCGTGTTGAGATCACATTTCTGCGCGGTTTCATTCTCGAACAAATGCAGCGTTATGCCGAGGCCATCGAAACATATCTTTCGATGCCAGATGGACGCGGCGAGTATTACGGCGGACGTGCGACCGAGCGATTGCTGCTTATGGCAAAGAACGAAGCTGTCTTGCCGCTGATCAACGCAAAGCTCAACTTGCTGAACACGATGCCACAGCCAAAAGACCAGGACATGCTTCGTAAAAATCTCCAGGCCGTGCTTCGATTGACCGATAACACACAGCAGCGGGGGCGAATCTTGGAAACATTGCGAAAGGCTTATGCGGCTTTGCCTGCGTATAAAAAGATTCCTACGTTCAAGCTGGTCGAAGCAGGGCGGACCCAGATCCGCAAACAGCAGAAATCCGGCGAAGGAGTAGACCCGCACAAGGCAATTGCCGACGAATTGCTGTTTTTGGGCCTGTTCGATGAAGCGGCTCCCGAGTTTGACGAAAGCCGAAAAACTCCCGCCGCGGGCGAAGCCGGTAAGGCAAACATCGATCTTGGATATACATTGGCTGTGTATTACAAACGCGGGGACATGGCCTACCGGGCCGTCGCGTTTGCCGAGCCACTATGGAAAAACGTGCCGGCCGATTACCAGATCGATCTGATCCCGCGTGAAGATATCGAGCTGCTTTATCCGGCGCCATACACCGATTCGTTTTTGAGATTTGCGGCGCCGCGAAACGTCGATTCGCGATTTTTGCTTTCGATCGTCCGTCAGGAGTCACGTTATCAACCCAGTGTAAAGTCATATGCCGCGGCACGCGGGCTGATGCAATTTATTTCGACAACGTCCGATAAGATTGCCGGCGAACTCGGGCGGGCCGATTTTCAACAGGATGAACTGTATAACCCTGCGACGGCGATCCTGTTCGGTTCGCAATACACATCGGATCTTTTTAAGCTGTTCCCGAACCAGCCGCAGGCCGTTGCGGCAAGCTACAACGGCGGCGAGGACAATATGAAGCGTTGGATGAAGCGTTCGAAATCAGACCTCGCCGACCGCTATGTACCTGAAATTGCCTTCTCTCAATCGAAGGATTATGTTTATAAGGTGATGGCGAATTATAGGATCTATCAGATGTTCTATGATGAAAAATTAGGCCTGAAGCAAGTCACTGCAATCTTTTAATATTGGTTTTACGTCCGAGCTTCTTCTTTGCAACTTTACGCCTTTGCCGGAACATTTTTTTCTCCCGCAAAGACGCAAAGTTGCAAAGAAGACGAAATTCAATACCGGAACGATTTTTAGGATTATGCGAGCTTTTATTTTATTTATCGGCGTTATTTTAGTTCTCACGGCGTGCCAAAAAACTCAAACCCCACCTGCCTCTTCCGAAGCAAAAAGATATCCGTTCAAAGGCAAGATCGTATCGGTCGATAAGGAAAAAAAAAGGGCGGAGATCGATCACGAAGAGGTTCTAGGGCTTATGCCGGCTATGACGATGCCCTTCCCAATACACGAAGATTGGGTCTTTGATAATTTGACGACGGGTGCGGAGATCAGGGCCGAACTTGTCGTTGATAATACCGGAAAAGATCCTTTCTGGCTTGAGAAAATCGGCATAGTTGCTTTACCGATACCGGGCCAAGCCGCTCCGCCGCTAAATGAAAATTTCGCCCAGATCGGCAAGCCGGTTCCCGACTTCAAACTTATCGATCAGAACGGCAAACCATTTACCTTCAAAGATTATCGCGGAAAAGCCGTCGCCGTTACATTCATCTACCGCGAATGCCCGCTGCCGGATTTCTGCATAAAAATGTCGCGGAACTTCAGCGATCTTGCAAACCAGCTTCACGACGACGAGGCAAAAGAGAAGATCCGACTGCTCAGCATTTCCTTCGACCCGGAACGAGACACGCCGGAAAAACTAAAACAGTACGGCCTCGGATATCTCGGAAAAGGCCTGAAAGCCGATTTTACAATATGGCATTTGGCTGTCGGAACCGACAAGGAAGTCCGGACCATCGCCGATTTTTTTGGCCTGCGTTACGAAGTTGATCAGACTGATAAAACAAAATTCAACCATTCGCTTCGCACCGCCGTGATCGGACCCGACGGAACGGTCAAGAAGATCTTTGCGGGGAATGAGTGGACTAGGGAAGAATTGCTGGAAGAATTGAAGGCTGCTCTCGTTAGGCCTAATTGATATTATATTGGGACGCCCTCGCTGAGTTCGAAATAGTTTTGCTTGAATATTATGTCAGTATGTCCCATCGTTGGTAGGATGAAAGTCGGGCTTTTGCCTGGTTTCATTCTACTTGATCTTTGACAGTCAAATGCATTGTTTGGCCTTCTTAAAAAAAGGAGGTTTTTAACAATGTCAGAACAAATATATG
>JAYSON010000075.1:0-2087 GCA_043722725.1 Chloracidobacterium sp. | reverse complement strand
TTCGGCTTCAGACGGCTTTCTGGCTAATTAGAAAGCAGTCTGAAGCCGAAATTTTTTCCAAATTCTCGGATTATAAAGCGAAAAACTGGATAGATTCTTTGCGCGGTATTATGCTAGTGCATGGAGCGTCGCGTTTATCGCATATAAATCGAGGCGATTGAACCACTTGCACCTCCAGAGGAATTGGAACAAATTTTGCATCCCGAAAACATTGGCGCAGTTCGCCTAAGTTCAATGAAAGGAAAAGTGCTTACAAGTTGGAGTTTGATTTGGCTTGTGGTGACGGTTTTATTCGTTGCCGGGGGAGCACTAAATCTTTCGCAGCGAATCTTTCACGAACTGCCACCGACCGATGGGGCTACTTGGGCTCAAAGGGCCGACGGCGTCTACGCGGATAAAGTGATTCCCGGAATGGCGGCTTCGCGAGCGGGAATTTCACCCGGCGACAAGCTTTTAGCGGTCAGCCTGGATGGCGAGACATTTGACGAAGTTGTTTCACCGGTGGATATCCCGATGTACCTGGATGCTGCCGGCGTTGGTGGCTCGCTCACATATTATTATCAAAAGGTTTCGTATTCGTTCGCGGACAATTATTATTACGCCGATCTGAAGAACATCGACACGCTGCAGAGATGGACGTCGTCGATCGCCTTCCTTAGCTTTGTCGGTATCATCTGGCTCGGAGTCGGGATATTCGTACTCTTCAAACAGGGCAGCCGATCACCGTTCGTTATACATTTCGCAACTATTTGTCTCACGGCTTTTGTTTTTCATGTTTACCGAAGCTTGAATATCGGGCAGGATTTCGACCTTGCAGTCAGCCTTCTGGACGATCTCGCCTTTGCTTTCTTCGTGCCGCTATTCGTGCATTTTTGCCTGCGTTATCCTGTCAGGAGCGAAGTCTTCGACGAGCGTCCATGGAAGACTTACGCTCTTTATGCTCCGGCCGCCGTCCTGACAGGGGCCATTTTATTCTTTTCGCTGGGTCAATTGATTCCGATCGAGAGCGTTGCCTCGGCGATCCGCGATTTTAATGCTTCATTTAAGGTTTTCCCAAATCTCAATCAGGCCCTTCTTATCCATTTTGTTGCCGGAGTTTCGATTGGCGCCAGTGTTTTGCTTTGGCGTTTTCTGACAAGCAAACAGCCATTGGTGCGTCAGCGCTTGAAATGGGCGATGTGGGGAACGATCTTTTCGGTCGTCCCGATCCTGATGTTCCAGATAGCCAGAGGCTTTATTTTTCTTCCAGAAGACACTTTAACCGTCGCATTGACGACATTGCCGCTCGCGCTTATCCCACTGAGTTTCGGACATTCGGTCGTTCGCTATCGCTTGATGGACGTTGATGTCGTCGTCCGGCGGGCTCTGGTTTACGCGATGACCACGGTTGCAATTGCCATGATGATTGGCGCTGTAGCTTTGGGACTGGTATTTCTGGCCGTGGGGAACAATCTGTCCAATACTGAGATCACGTTGCGGGCATTGATTGCTCTCATCGCAATGGCGGCGATCGTAATGCTTAGCGAACCGCTGAAAAATTTTCTCCAAGAGCGGGCGGACCGGTTCTTTTACGGCAATCGGTATGACCTCCGTAACGGCCTTCTCGATTTTGGCCGAACGCTTTCCGCATCCACGGCGATGGAACCGCTACTCGAAGGTTTGATCGATCGATTGAAGCAGGTTCTGGATGTTCAGAAGGTAGCGGTGTTTATTGAAGACGATAATTCGACGGGTCGATACAAGATCGGGAAATCGGCCGGCCTCAGCGAATCTTACAGAATACCGGCGGATTTCAAGCAGATGATCCGGCAGAAATCGGCTGAAAAAGGCATCGTCCGGGCGGACGAGATAGATTTGCAGGACGCCGAGAACATTGATTCCAACGGAAACGGCCACGGCAAGTTTCCCGTTCGCCAGGAGCTGCACTATTTCGTACCATGTGTCGTCCGCAGCAAAATGATCGCGGTGATCGGTCTCGGCCGCGGAAGTGACGGCTCTTTGCTTTCGTCGGAGGATCTGGAAATTTTACGAACGGTTTCAGGTTATATCGCGGTCGCTATCGAAAACAGCCGGCTTTACCAAGAGCA
>JAYSON010000074.1:0-10533 GCA_043722725.1 Chloracidobacterium sp. | reverse complement strand
GCCGAAGCACTGCTTGAGGCGAAACCCGCAGCGAAATCGGCAAAACGGTAGGATAAAGTAGAGGCATGGCTTCGCGGATGACGCGAAAACATTGTCGATTAAAGGGTTTTGTGATATTTTTTATGATGGTTGACACTTGCGCTATTATTATAGATAAGCCATCAAAAGAAACTTTTTAGTTTCAGGAGCGTTAAAACTCCTGAAACATATTCATTTAGGCCGTTCAAAGAATTCGCCCTAACCCCGATGTTAAATTGTAAGGAGTATAGACGAAGTTTAATGATAACAACCAGTTACCGATACATATACATATCAGGTTTTATAATTTTAGCACTTAATACGATTGCGTTTGGCCAGATTACAAGCAATACCTCAAGCAGCGAAAATGTTACCCCTGCGGTCTTGCAGGCACGCGACGCTGTAAGAAAGGTGCTTGACGACGCGGGGAAATCTTTTAAGGAAGGCTTGACCGCCCTCAAAGAGAACCGCAGATCGGATTCCGGTGCGGCGTTCGACAAATCCGTAGAGGTCTTTTTATTTTCAACTCTTAACATTCAGCGCGATCAAAAACTGCAAGGTTGCTACAGCCAGTTGATCGAAACCGTTTATCGGATGGAATTCCCGTCAAATTCACAGATTCCGCAGATCCGCAGCCTTTCCGCAACTTGCGGTTGGAACTGGACTGACGTGGACATGAAGCTTGCCGACGACGTTGTCGCATTGGCAAAACCGGGAAAGGCTTATCCGACAGCAGCAAATTCAAACACTGCATCGAATTCCGCACCCAGTCAGCCGGTCGTTGAATCCATCGTCGGATTTGGCGAACAAAAATTCGAACCCGCGATCGGTGACGAACTTGCACGCGTCGAGTTGACACCGGATGAGCGGCAGATTGAAAACAATCCGGTCGCGCAGGCCCAGTATCAATACATTCAGGTTGCGGTTGCCAATAAATCGCTCGGGTTTTCATTTCAGGTTCACCCGATGATCCAGCAATACATAAATTATTATCGCGGCCGCGGGCGCTCAACTATGGAAGTTGGGCTTTACCGGTCGGGGATGTTCATGCGAATGGCCCGACGCATATTTAAGGAAGAGGGAATTCCGGAGAATGTTGCTTGGCTCGGCCAGGTTGAAAGTGCGTGGAAGCCGACGGCTATGTCGTGGGCGGCTGCATCGGGTTTGTGGCAGTTTATTCCGGGAACGGGATCGCGATTCGGGCTGCGCCGGACGGCTCATATCGACGAGCGGAACAGTTTTGACGAAGCAACGCGTGCCTCGGCACGATATTTGAAGTTTTTAGCCAACCGTTACGGCGGCAATTGGGAACTCGCAATGGCCGCGTACAATTGCGGCGAAGGCAACGTAGATCGTGCTATACGGCGTGCTGGTGTAAATAATTATTGGGCGGCGTATCCTTATTTGCCGCAGGAAACTCGAAATTACGTGCCGAACATTCTGGCGACGATATTGATCGCGAATAGCCCGGCACAATATGGCTTTGGCCATGTTCGCCCGGCTCCGCCGCTTCAATACGACCGAATACGCGTACCGGCGTCGACGAACCTGAGCCTTATCGCGCAGGCTTCGGACACGAGCGTTCAGTATATTCGCTATCTGAATCCGCATCTTCGCGGCAACTCTACGCCGCCGGAACCGTATGTGATCAACGTCCCGCCCGGAAAATCCGACGATGTAGTTGCCGTTTTCACGCGAATACCGGCGTCGAAGATGAATAACACCAATCTGGCTAACTCCGTGCAGGGCGAATCGTGGCAGACTATCTCGAACCGCACCGGCGTCGGCGTTGCTGAATTGATAGCGGCGAATCCGGGTATGAAGGACCCTAAAGGCAAGGTCTTCGTGCCGGTTAGCGGCAATAGGATAAATACGATCGCATACACGCGGCCGACCACGCCGAACACCGATGCTCCTGGAATTTCGGCTCGGATTGTAAAGGCTCAATCGGGCGATACGGTTGCAAAATTGGCAACGCGGAATGGAGCGGATCCGACCGAAGTTGCTAAATACAATGGATTGCTTCCGAATTCGGTACTTGGTGCTGGACGCGAGATCAAGATACCCACCAATTAGTTAGCGTAATCAGTCGCCTAAACACGACTGAAAAATCAAAAGCCAGGTTCGATTTTCGGGCTTGGCTTTTTTGTTTGCAAAGCAATAATTTCTCCAATGAAACTCTGGCTCTCGAAAAATTCCGAGGTATCGGTTAGCGACCAATTGGTAGAGCAAATTACACTTGGCATCGCCAGCCAGGATTTAAAGACCGGCGAAAAACTCCCAAGCACCAGCGAGATCGCCCGCCGTTTTCAAATTCATCAAAATACGGTCATTGCCGCCTATCGACGGCTTGCCGCGCACGGGTTGGTCGAGTTCAAAAAGGGAAGCGGAGTTTACGTTAGCCGCGTCGAAAATGACGACGGCAAATCCCACGGCCTCGAACCGATCATCGACCGCTTTCTATTGGAAGCCGCCGCTTCCGGCTACACCTTGCCGGAGGTTTCGCAGCGTTTGCAGCAGCGGCTTCATGCCAAAAAACCGACTCGTTTTCTTCTGGTCGAATCCGATATCGAACTGCAAAGGATCCTGTTGGCTGAGATCGAATCAGCCACCGGGTGCAGCGTCGAGGGCATCTCTTTTGAAGACTTTTCAGCTGTACCGGAGCATGACGACCTGCAGATCACTGCGATGTTCGACGAAAAGGAAAAGTTAGGAAATATCTTGCAGCCGGGCCGCAACTGTATATTCCTTCGGGCCAATTCGGTTCCTGCATTGCTGACCGGACGCGAGAGGCCTTCGGACAGCGATCTGATCGCAGTCGTATCCGGCTGGGAACGGTTTCTCGCCCTCGCAAAACTGTTCCTTCTCGCCGCCAACATCGAAGCCGATAGTATCATCACCCGCTCACCCGATTCGCCGGATTGGCTTAACGGCCTGCAGATCGCCTCGCTTATCATCTGTGATTCGCTCACCGCGAAACAATTTCCCTCAGACTCCCGGATCCGCGTATTTCCGCTAATCGCCGAGGCCTCGCTGGCGGAACTGCTTTCGACAATCGCCACTTGTTCGCCGAACCTCAATCCTTAAAGTTTTGAAATATCGTACAACAGGCTGCCGAGCCAGTTGCGGCGACTAGCAGTCCGCCGTACGTCACACCGAATGTAACACTTGCGAAAAGTGTTACACCGCTGCACAAAACTAACCTGCTTTCCTTCTAAGCTAGTTCTATTAGGGCATTTAAACAGAATCAGAATAAGAGAAATAGAGATATGTTCAGAAAGTATATTTCGTTGGCATCGGTCGGACTGTTGTTGATTTTAACATTTTATTCAACAGCGATGGCAAACACGGAAAAGGACGCGAAATTTGCCGAAAAGGTAAAAGCAAAAATCACAAAACTTGGCGTTGGTAGCTTTATTAAAGTTGAAATCAAACTTAAAGATGGTACGAAGTTGAAAGGCTATGTTAGGGCAATAAAAGACTCCAGCTTTACAGTGATGAATGAGAAAACAGCAACGGCGATAGAAGTTCCGTATGCCGACGTTAAACAATTTAAAGGAAGTAATGCGGACAAAATATTTACCGGAGTTAGAATTGGAACAGCTGTTGGTTCTGTTTTAGTCATCAGCATTTTGTTTGCTCTGATTTCTCGTGGAGAGTTTTAAAAGGGTTATCTCCAGATATAACCTGGTGTGTAAAAATTAGCCAGTTCAATCAGAATTGCGATTAAATTTTATCCAGGAATAACAAAACTATGGAAAATTTAAAATTAAGGATCATTGCGTTGATAATGATTGGTTTGTGTTCGTCGTGGGCCGTATTTGCTCAAAATAAAAATTGGGACAGTCTGAAAAGTATTTCAGAAAATTCGGCAATGATTATAGAAAAAAAAGATGGAAAAACAATCGAAGGTTATCTGGTTTCGGTCGATAATTTGGAAATGAGATTAAGAGACAAACTAGGCGAAATTAAGCTTGATAAAGGTTCAATAAGGCGCGTTTATGCAGGAATCGAAAAACGCAAAATTCCACTGTGGGGAAGAATAATTGCCGGAGTGGTAACTTTCACAGCTCTTGGAGCCGGATCATTTGCAATTCTACGCCCGGATAAAATATCAGATGAACCGAATTCACTTGACATGCTCGGCCTCGTTATCGCGACAACAGGAACAGCTCTATCAAGCAAATTTCTACGAAATTTAAAAATCTTGAAAAAAGGCGATCTACTTTACCAGGAATAGGAATGACCCTAGTTCGAACGCGATTGACGATGACTGTAACCATTTAATACATGAGGGCCTATTTTGTCACGCCGGGTTGTCGGATTTGCGTTGAAAATCATCAGGCACGGCGATTGCGTCTTTCTTCAAAAGTGAAATAAAGGAGGCAGCATATCATGCAAAATGAACAAAATCCTGACGTTAATTCAATTGTCGGTGATAATTACCCCGGCCAATCTGATGGCGAAAGCGATACGAATAATATAGAGAATGTGCCGGACGACGATCCCGAACGCGAGCCAATCCCAGTTCCACCGGATGTGGAAAATCCTTATCCGGTAGTTGATCCGCCTCTAGTGGGCGATTTTCCGCTTGTAGATGTGGACGACAGTCCGAAAAAGATCGCAGGAATTTAGATATTTTTGGCGTGAACTACAAATTCGTTTTCGAAGCCGGCTCAGTCTTTAACGCCAAGCCTTGGCCGGTCGGAAGCGATGCGATGTTTATGCCCCTCGCGGCGGCTGCCGCGTCCATTGCGTATTTTTGTGTTTCGTAGCCGGCGAATGCATAGTCATCAAGTAAAATGACGGCTCCCGCAACTAGAAGATCCCAGAGATTGTTCAACGCCGCCACTTCTGGTGGTGCGGAGTTCATATCGAGATGCAGATATGCAATTTTTGTAGTGTCAATCTCTGCAAGCGACTCAGGCACAGAACCTTGAATAACCCGCACGTCCTTCCATTCCGAAAAGTTTTCCCGTACCGATTCGACATCGCGAACATAAAAGCCTTCGGCTAGATGTTTCTCGTTGCGTTCGGCCGCAGCCGCGTCATCATGGCCGATGTGCCGTGCATCGAGGCCGGCAAACGTGTCGAGCAAATAGAACGTCTTTCCCGTACTATCCCAATCGAGATATTGCATGATTGCGGAGCTGAGAAAGCCGCGATTGACTCCACATTCGACGAAATCACCATCGAGCCGGGCCGCGGTTTGGGCGGCCCAAAGTCCGATGTGCACCCGCCATTGCCAGCGGTAATCTCCAGCGGCGCGAACGCCGCGAGCATACGCTATTTGGAACGACGGATCTGCCATGAAATCGTGATTATGACGCTTATCAGCCCGTCGCGGTCGTATAGCTCATCCGTGTCGGGTAAATGGACAAGCGAATAGCCAGTCTTGCCGATTATTTGTTTTACTAATTTTCGAATGCCCATAATTTACACTTTCCGCCTGTTAATATAACAAATCCAGTACCTCGATACTGCCGGACAAATTTTTTTCGACAGGGCTTGACAAATATTTTATCTGTAACTAAACTTGTTACAGTTATGGCGGCAAACAGTCAATTTTCAATGGCGGTGCATGTATTGGCGATGCTTGCGAAATCGGGTGATGAGAAAATTAAATCCGAGTACGTAGCGGGCAGTGTGAATACAAATGCTGTCGTTATCCGGCGATTGCTGGGGCAATTGAACCAGGCGAAACTGGTGGTCTCGCAAACAGGTGCCGCCGGCGGAACCCGTCTCGCGCGGTGTCCAAAGGAGATCACTCTTGCGGAGATCTATAAGGCGGTCGAGTGCGGCGAGGTATTCGCACTTCACGGCAAATCGCCGAATCAGGACTGTCCGGTCGGAAAAAATATCGAAGCAGTTCTGTGCAATTTACAGAAAGAGATAGATAAAACGGTTGGCGAAAAGTTATCTCAATATACGCTGCAAAGCGTGATCGAGGTCATCGAACAAGGGCGCGTTTGATTTTTTTTAATTTGATTTGTATCAAACTGAGTTACAAACAAGTTGCAAAATTAAACGAGTAGGGGAAGGTTTTCGAGCAAGGGGAAGATTTCTATATGGTTACGCAGTTATCTGAATGTTTGTCGATTCAATTGAGGCCGCCGCAATTCCTGTTGAATCTTACGACGCCATTGATTCGGTTTTACCCGATGTTTCTGAAGGTCAGCATCGTGCTGCAGCGTTTGGTGCAATAGTTTAGAATCCCGGTTCTGGCCGGAAACGCCTAAAATCTATACCCGTGATTGAGAAAATTGCTGCTGAAAGCGTTAATATCGAAACACGTCCCTTGCAGAAGCCAGTGGATCCAGGGGGAATTCGAAATTCTGTTGAAAGAATGGAACGGCAGGGTGTTGCAAAAGCGAATGTCTGGATGTCGGGAAAATTCCGGCCTAAATCTTGTAAATTTAAAATTCTTTGAGGAGATAGATGTATGAAAATAATATCGTTAGTTATTCTGACTTTGTCCGTGTTTCTCGCAGCCTGCGAAGATCCGGCCGCGAACAAACCCAAAGCGGTAACCTCTGAACCGTCAACCGCCAAACCCGCCAACGCGGCGAACACCGCAACGGCAGCCGCGACAAAAGGCGAAGCGATGGCAATCACCCCTTCGAATTCGTCGGTGCTATTCACCGGCTCGAAAGTGACCCGCAAGCACGAAGGCGGATTTACGATGTTCAGCGGAACGGTCGATCTCGTCAATGGCAAGCCGGAAGAGAGCAGTGTTAGCGTGGACATCGAGACAACGACTGTTTTCGCAGACGATCCAAAACTGACGAACCATCTTAAATCGGCCGATTTCTTCGATGTCGCAAAATTTCCGAAGGCGACCTTCAAATCTACCCGGATCACGCCGGGAGCCAAAGCCGGCGATACTCACACGATTACCGGCGATCTAGAACTGCACGGCCAGACGAAATCGATCACCTTTCCAGCTAATATAAAAGTGGATGACGACTCGGTGACAGTAAAAGCGGGGTTCGCGATTAATCGGAAGGACTTCGGTATTGTTTATGCGGGAATGGTTGACGATCTGATTCGCGACGACGTTGTGATAATGCTGGATCTCAAAACCCCCAGGAAGAAATAGTTTAGGTTTGGAGTTACACCTTGAAGGCGTGATTCTCCGCGTTCGTTTGACGCTTAAAAGCGTAACTCTAAATTAAATGAAAACTTACGAAATTCATCAATTTGGGATAGATAACCTCTCTATGAATGACCGGGAGCGGCCAACCCCAAAACCTGGCGAGGTCCTGGTCAAGTTCCACGCAGCGTCGCTCAATTACCGCGATTTTATGGTGGTTTCGGGAACCTACAATCCTAAGATGAACTTGCCCGCCGTTCCGTTTTCGGACGGTGCGGGCGAAATTGAGTCCGTTGGCGAAGGCGTTTCGAGATGGAAGATCGGCGACCGGGTTATGCCTATTTTTGCTCAGGGCTGGTTCGACGGCGAGACGAGTGAAGAAAAGCGTAAAACGTCGCTCGGTGCGGGTGCACAGTGGGACGGCGTACTGCGCGAGTACGGAACCTTCAGCCAGGAATCGGTTGTTCGAATTCCCGACCATTTATCGTATGAAGAAGGTGCCACACTGCCATGCGCGGCATTGACGGCCTGGAACGCTCTGACGGTTTCGGGGCGGCTAAAGACGGGCGAAACGGTCGTCACTCTCGGGACAGGCGGCGTGTCGATCTTTGCGTTACAGTTCGCAAAGCTCTCCGGTGCTCGTGTGATAGTGACGTCCAGCAGCGATGAAAAGCTTGAACGTGCAAAGGAGCTCGGTGCTGACGAAACGGTCAACTACAAAACGCGTGATGATTGGGACAAGGCGATCCTGGAGATTACGGGGAAAGTTGGAGCCGATCATGTTATCGAAGTCGGTGGTTCGGGAACGCTCGCGAAATCGCTCAATGCCGTAAGGATCGGCGGGCATGTTGCGGTGATCGGGGCACTTTCCGATTCAGGCGAGTTCAGTCCTATTAACGTTTTCATGAAGGCTATTCGTATGCAAGGTGTTTTTACAGGCTCGCGGTATATGTTCGAAGAAATGAACCGGGCCATCAAACTCGCAAAATTGAGGCCGGTTATTGACAAGACCTTTGCATTTGATGAGGTCCGCAACGCGCTTCGGTATATGGAATCTGGTTCGCATTTTGGAAAGATCGTCGTAAAGATCGGAGAATAATATGAATTTGAAGCTGATCGGAAAAACGGCACTCATTACCGGTTCGACCGCTGGTATCGGCCTGGCGATTGCGGAATCGCTGGTGAGCGAAGGCGCGAACGTATTTTTGAACGGCAGAACGCGTGAACGTGTGGAAGGCGCAGTGCTTACGGTAAAGTCAGGCCACGATAACGCCCGCGTTTCCGGTGTCGTCGCCGATCTTTCTACACTCGAAGGTGCAGAAAAGGTTATTCTGGGGATTCCGGATGTCGATATTCTCGTTAATAACATGGGAATTTTCGAGACAAAACCCTTCGAGGAGATACCCGACGCGGATTGGCTCCAGTATTTTGAGGCGAACGTCATGAGCGGCGTGCGTCTCAGCCGCTTTTATCTCCCAAAAATGAAGGCGAAAAACTGGGGTCGTATCGTCTTTATCTCGAGCGAATCCGGCGTTCAAATTCCTGCTGAAATGATCCATTACGGAATGACGAAATCGGCGCAGATCGCGATTGCCCGCGGCATGGCCGAAACAACCGTCGGCACAAAGGTGACGGTAAATTCGGTTCTGCCCGGCCCTACCGCGTCCGAAGGCGTGACGACATTCGTCGAACAAACGGCAGTCGAACAGAATGTAACAAGAGAACAAATGGAGAAACAGTTTTTCGAAACTGCACGGCCGTCTTCGCTGCTGAAGCGGTTTATCGAAACAAAGGAAATCGGCGATGTGGTCGCATTCATTTGCAGCCCGCTCGCTTCGGCAATTAACGGGGCGGTCGTTCGGGCGGACGGTGGTGTTATTCGGTCTATGGTTTAGAACATTATGGAAAAGCGGAAACTTGGGAATTCGGATCTTGAAATTACGCCTATCGGCTTTGGAGCGTGGGCGATCGGCGGTGGGGATTGGGCATTCGGCTGGGGTCCGCAGGACGACGCGGATTCGATCGCGGCTATTGAACACGCCGTCGATTCGGGTATCAACTGGATCGATACGGCGGCTGTTTACGGCCTCGGACGTTCGGAAAAGGTTGTGGCTCTGGCCCTAAAGAATCTTGGCTCATCGCAGCGGCCGTATGTATTCACGAAATGCAGCCTGATATGGGATGAAAACCGAGAGGTTTCGCACAGACTCAAAACGGAATCGATTCGCCGCGAGGCCGAAGACAGCTTGCTGCGCCTTGAAACCGATGTTATCGACTTGTATCAGATACACTGGCCGCGATTTACAGCGGACGTTCCGGATGATGACGTCGAGGAAGGCTGGCAAACGCTTGTAGATCTGAAAAGAGAAGGCAAATTGCGCCACATCGGTGTGTCGAACTTCGATGTCCCCCAGCTAGAACGCATAAGTGCGATCGAGGTTCCCGTCAGCCTGCAGCCGCCATATTCAGCAGTCCGCCGCGATATTGAAAGCGAAATACTGCCCTATTGTGAGCGAAACAACATCGGCACAATCATTTATTCGCCGATGCAGTCGGGCTTGCTGACCGGCAAAATGACGAGGGAGCGGATCGCCGCGTTTTCCGACGACGATTTCCGGTCGCGAAGCCCTGAATTCAAGGAGCCGAAACTAACCGCAAATCTTGCCCTGGCAGATCGTCTTGCCGAGATCGGGACGCGGCACGGCCTTTCAGCCGGCGAGGTGGCGATAGCATGGACATTGCGACTTCCATCCGTAACAGCCGCGATCGTCGGCGCCCGGAACGCGAAACAGATTGACGGAATTATTGGTGCCGGAGAATTTCGATTATCCGAAGCCGAACTGGGAGAAATTGAGGGCCAGCTCCGGGCTGCGGTAAACGCCTAAGAACAAGGAAAATATGAAAGCAATCAGAATTCACGAATTCGGCGGTACTGAGAAGTTGACCGCTGACGAAATCGAACAACCGAAACCGGGCACGGGCGAGATCCTCATCAAAACGGCTGCGGCCGGCGTTAACTATGCCGATGTTATGATGCGCGGCGGAAATTATCTAACCAAACCGCCTCTACCGTTTGCACTTGGTTTTGAAGTAGCAGGAACGGTCGAGGAATTAGGGGAAGGTGTGACGGATTTTGCCGTTGGCGAACGCATTTTGGCGTCGGTGCCTGGCGGCGGTTATGCGGAATACGCGGTGGTAAAAGCAGCCGGTGCGGTGGCGATCCCGGATGGCTTGGGATTTGGAGAAGCTACCGCTTTGCTTGTACAGGGTTTGACTGCGCTTGGGCTGCTGGACGAGACAAAAAGTGGCGATTCGATCCTGGTCCACGCGGCTGCGGGCGGTGTCGGCAGTTTGATTGTCCAGCTCGCGAAACATAAGGGGCTGAAGGTCATAGGCACGGCGTCGAGTACCGCCAAATTGGA
>JAYSON010000073.1:0-12082 GCA_043722725.1 Chloracidobacterium sp. | reverse complement strand
GGACACCGAAGTTTCCGCGACGGCTTGTGCCAATTCAAAATAGATTATCGAAAGCGGTTGACTGAAAAGCCTTCTGCCATTTTTCAACACGAGGATTTTATGAAATCGACCATATTTTTTACATTGATACTTTC
Organism: Chloracidobacterium sp.; assembly: GCA_043722725.1. GTDB lineage: Bacteria > Acidobacteriota > Blastocatellia > Pyrinomonadales > Pyrinomonadaceae > OLB17. Next base: position 11,948 of record JAYSON010000073.1, on the reverse strand, counting down.
AATTTTTACGGTTTCCGCTTGCCAAACCGCATCGACTCAAAAAGCGGAGAATGCTCCTGATAACAAGGCATCAGGCGAAATAAAGCAAATTACGGTTGCCGAAGCAAAACAGGCAGTTGACGCAAAAGACGTGCAGTTCATCGATGTTCGCACGAGCGACGAATACGCGAGCGGACACGCCGTCAAAGCGGAGCACTTTCCGCTTGATGCTTTGGAGACGGATTTAGCCAAACTCGACAAAGACAAACCCGTCTATTTGATCTGCCAAACCGGAAAACGTTCGCAAAAAGGCTCGGAGATTTTGCAGAAGGCCGGTTTCAAGAGCATCCACAATGTCAACGGAGGCACGTCGGCCTGGGAAAGCGCCGGTTTTCCAACTGAGAAATAAGAAATGAATGAATTATTTTGGATAATTGGATTTGTCGCCATTTGGCTGCTACTACAACTCGTGATTTTACCGAAACTCGGCTTCAACACCTGACTTCGCGGAGCGTGTAACGTCGAGTTCGACGTGACGAAAGAGCAGGGAACAAAAGCTCGTAAAGAAGAAAACAATGCGTAAACTAATGTCCGAGAACATATTGCGGGTTCCAGTTTCGGGTATCGCGTCGGCGGTCGTAGTCTTGCGTCGAAGGTTTGCGTTTGGCCTGATCGCCGCTCTTTTCATCATAATCCTTCCTTCGTTTGCTGTTCCGCAGCGGGTTAATCCGTCTCTTTATCAAAGTATGAGATGGCGCTCTATCGGGCCGTTTCGGGCGGGGCGAACGGTGGGCGCGGTCGGTATTCCGAGCCAGCCGAATGTTTTTTACATCGGCGTCAATAATGGTGGTGTTTGGAAGACGACCGACGCGGGACGGACGTGGAAGCCGATATTCGACGACCAGCCGACGGGCTCGATCGGCGACATTGCGGTTGCGCCATCGAATCCGAATGTGCTTTATGTCGGAAGCGGCGAAGGTCTGCAGCGGCCCGACCTTTCAACCGGCGACGGCATGTACAAATCGACCGATGCTGGAAAGACTTGGCAGCATCTTGAACTGCGCGAGGGCCAGCAGATCGCTTCAATCGCCGTTGACCCGAAAGACGAAAATCGCCTGTTCGTCGCCGTGCTCGGACATCCTTACGGACCGAACGAGGAACGCGGCGTTTACCGTTCGACGGATGGCGGGAATACGTTTCAGAAAGTTTTGTACAAGGACGAGAATACCGGTGCGTTTCAGGTAGAGTTTGACCCAAAGGATTCGAAGACGGTCTACGCCGATCTGTGGGCCGGCCGGCAGGGGCCGTGGGAAAACGGCGCGTGGCAGGGAAAGGAAAGCGGGCTTTTCAAATCTATGGACGGCGGCGATACATGGAAGAAGTTGACGAAGGGATTTCCGACAATTGAGCAAGGTTTGGGACGCATAGGTTTTGCAATTTCCCGCAGCGAACGGAAGCGTCTTTACGCGACGGTAGATGCTCAACAGAAATACGCCGGCATTTATACTTCGAACGACGGCGGAGAAAATTGGCAACTAGTCAATTCCGACCCGAGACTATGGGGCCGCGGCAGCGATTTTGCCGAGGTGAAGGTGCATCCGAATGATCCGAACACGATATTTGTCGCCAACGTCGCCTCGTACAAATCGACCGATGGCGGCAAGACCTTTACGGGCTTTAAGGGAGCACCTGGCGGCGATGATTATCACCGAATTTGGATCAATCCGGAGCAGCCGGACGTAATGCTTTTCGCGACCGATCAGGGAGCGACGATCACCGTCAACGGCGGCGAGAGCTGGTCAAGCTGGTACAACCAGCCGACCGCCCAGTTTTATCACGTCATTACGGATAATCAATTCCCGTATTGGGTGTACGGCGGCCAGCAGGAGAGCGGCTCGGCGGGCGTCGCCTCACGCGGTTCGACCGGTGCGATCCTTGCTAAAGATTGGATCACCGTCGGAGCCGAGGAGTATGGATATATTGCGCCCGATCCGCTCGACGCAAATATTATCTACGGCGGCAAATTGTCGCGTTTCGATAAACGAACGGGACAGGTTCAAAACATCATGCCGGAGACGATTCGCACAGGAAAATATCGTTTTCTACGAACGGCGCCGGTCATTTTTTCGCCGGTCGATCCGCACACTCTCTACTTTGCCGGTAACGTACTTTTCAAAACGATGACCGGTGGGCAGAGTTGGGAAGTTATCAGTCCCGACCTTTCCCGGGATAAATGGGATGTTCCGGCAAATGTCGGCGTCTACGCCACGAAGGCAATGGAAACGATGCCTCGCCGCGGCGTGATCTACACCGTCGCACCGTCTTATAAAGACGTGAAAACGATCTGGGCCGGAACTGACGACGGCTTGATCCACGTAACGCGAAACGGCGGAACGACGTGGCAAAACGTGACGCCGCCTGTGATGAAATCGTGGGCAAAAGTTTCGTTGATCGATGCGGGAAGATTTGACGCAAATACGGCGTACGCAGCAATCAATACATTTCGTTTGGACGATTTGCGGCCGCATATCTTACGCACGCACGACGGCGGAAAGACGTGGAAGGAAATAGTAAAAGGTTTGCCGGAAGGCGGCATCGTCAATTCGGTGCGGGAGGATACTGTTCGAAAAGGCTTGCTGTTTTGCGGCACCGAGCAAGCCGTCTATTTCTCGACCGACGACGGCGAGAATTGGCAGCCGCTTAGGCTCAACATGCCCGCGACCTCGATACGCGATCTTGTGATTAAAGATGATGACATAGTTGTCGGCACGCACGGACGCAGTTTCTGGATACTCGATGACATCACACCGCTGAGACAGATAGATGCCACAACAAATACAGGCTCGATGCTCTTAGCACCGCAGCTCGCGACGCGCGTTAAACGCAGCCTTCACACAGACACGCCGTTTCCGCCTGAGGAACCTGCGGGCCAGAATCCGCCCGATGGTGCGATCATTAATTATTATCTGAAAGAGCGGTCAATAACACCGGTCGTGCTTGAGATCTTTGATTCGCGCGGAAAACTCGTTCGCCGTTTTTCCAGCGACGATAAACCCCTAGATGTCGATCTGAAAAAGATCAATCCGCCCGTATACTGGATACGGCCATTTCAGCAATTAAAAAACGAACCGGGAATGCAGCGTTTTGTCTGGGACCTGCTTTATCCAAATCCGCCGTCGGACAATTACGATCTGCCGATCTCGGCGATCTACACAGACACGCCGTTCACCCCGCAAGGCCCGGCGGTACTACCGGGCAAATACGCTGTAAAGTTGACGACTGTAAGTGGCATTACATACACGACATGGGAGCGACCGCTTGTCGTCAGAATTGACCCGCGTGTTAAAACCTCAACGCTCGGACTAAAGCAGCAATTTGACCTTTCGATACAGGCGTATGAAGGCATCGCGAAGGCAAGAACGATGGTTTCGAGGATCGTCGAGATGGAAAGATCTGAGCCTTCGAACCCCGCGTTGTCGAAGCTAAAGGATTTGCTCGATGGCCCGCCGCAGAGGCCCGGAACTTCGGTTGCGGCCGCCGATCTTCCGTTGAGCCGCTTGGCCGGTGCGTTCACTCAATTGCTCGATCTATTGCAGGACGCTGACGTCGCTCCGAGCAAGCAAGCGGTTGCTGCGGCACGCGATCTGCAGGTCGCGCTTTCAAAGATCGATTTGGTATTCACCATGGAGATGGCGAAATCAAGATCACTTCGGGCTCAGGACTGACGATTTGAAGAGCATTGGAACTTCGGATTCTATTGCGGTAAAATCGAGCTATCAAAAACTGTTCGGAACTGAATTAATGTTAACAAATACAAGAATCGAAACTGATTCGATGGGCGAAATCGAGGTGCCTTCGAACGTGTATTGGGGAGCGCAGACGCAGCGTTCGTTGAAGCATTTCAATATCGGATTCGATATCATGCCGCGTGAGGTTATTCGCGCACTCGGCATTTTGAAAAAGGCGGCGGCGATCGTCAATAACGATCTCGGCAAACTGCCGGACGACAAGCTAAAGCTCATCGAACAGGCGGCCGATGAGGTGATCGAAGGCAAACTTGACTCGCATTTTCCTCTTCGCGTTTGGCAGACCGGTTCGGGTACGCAGACGAACATGAACGCCAACGAGGTCATCTCAAACCGCGCCATCGAGATCGCTGGCGGCGAGATGGGAAGCAAGACGCCGGTCCATCCGAACGACGACGTTAATAAATCGCAGTCATCTAATGACACGTTCCCGACCGCGATGTATATTGCGGCGGCCGCGCGAATGACGGCACTTATTCCCGAGGTTCAGAAGGTCCATGACGCGATCGACGCAAAGGCGAAGGAGTTTGCTGATGTCGTAAAGATCGGTCGTACGCACCTTCAGGACGCGACGCCTATGACCGTCGGCCAGGAGTTTGGCGGTTGGGCAAGCCTTATCAAACGCGATATTGAAAGGTTGAATTTGGTTCTGCCGGGCCTATTCGATCTCGCCATAGGCGGAACAGCCGTTGGCACCGGTTTGAATGCGCATCCAGAATTTGCCGAGCGGGCAGCCGCAAAGATTGCGGAGTTGACCGGCCTGCCGTTCAAGTCGCACCCCGATAAATTCGCCGCTCTTTCGGCTCACGACGAGGTTGTTTTTGCATCCGGCGGATTGAAGACGCTAGCCGGGTCATTGATGAAGATCGCCAACGACATTCGCTGGCTAGCCTCGGGGCCGCGTTGCGGCATCGGCGAAATTTCGCTGCCGGAAAACGAGCCGGGAAGCTCGATCATGCCGGGCAAGGTCAATCCGACGCAGAGCGAAGCTATGACAATGGTCGCCGTCCAGGTTTTCGGAAACGATGCAGCGATTGGATTTGCGGGCTCGCAAGGGAATTTTGAGCTTAACGTTTTCAAGCCGGTGATGATCCATAATTTCCTGCATTCCGTCCGGCTTATTCACCACGCCTCCCACGGCTTCGTCGATTACTGCATCAACGGGATCGAACTTAATCGAAGCCAAATAGCCAAATATCTGAACGACTCGCTCATGCTCGTCACCGCGCTAAATCAACACGTCGGCTATGACAACGCCGCGAAGATCGCCAAGAACGCTCATAAGAAGGGCAGTTCGCTGAAGGAATCCGCAGTTGAGCTTGGACTGCTCACTGCGGAGAAATTCGATGAACTGGTTAAGCCCGAAGAAATGACCCATGCATAAATTGGAGCGCAAGAGTCCCGCTTGCATGGAGCACGGAGTGCGAACAACGGATAGACATTTGATAATGGAAATGTTTTCTGAGAACTGACGCGGTAACCGGCGTTGCGAGTGGCACGCTTGGGCTCCAGCCACGTCGCACTAGCCGCGGTATTTCGGTTTCGGCAGCCGCTGCGTGATCGCCCGTCCTAGCACTATTGCGCGAACCCGTTCGGTTGCTTGCTGCGCTCTTATTTTAGGTTTTTCTTTCGCGGAGTTTTGATAAAAGCACAGTTTTTCCAATTCGATCTCAAGCTGGCGATTTGATTCCTCGCTCGCCGAGGCCCGTAGCCGGTCGGCAGCATGTTGGACGGTTTCAACCTGCTTGAGCGTTAATTCGATATAATTTATGGGCTGTTTTTCCACTTCTTCGCTCATGATTGCCTATTTTGCCGCGTTTTCTTTCTTGTCTTTCGTAAACCAGATCTTCTCATCGTAAAGGTTGACCGCTGCCGCCCACGCTTCTTCGGGGACGCGGTCGAATAGCTGCGAGAGGCGGTCTTCGGGTGTGTAAACCGTGTCGTCCAGAACTGTGGCAATGGTCGGCTCTTGGTCAAACTGTGGCGACACTTCAAACATTAGACTAACAAATACGCCGAGGTCTTCGGCTTTTGTTAGTCCGACTGCGCGGGCCTTTTCGATGCCGATCCGCACCATCGACCGCACGCGTTCCGGCTGGAGCCCTTCGACACGCATCGGATTTGCCTTTTTTATGGCGCCGGCGATTAGACCCTCAAGGTCTTCGCCCGGCTGCGAAATCAGGCTTTGTATTTGTGCGTCTCGTATTATAAGCATTTATAAAATCTCCAAAGTCCGGCTAGCCGCCGACGATGACGGTCATTTCACCTTTGGCTACTTTGTTTGGCGGGCCGACAGCTTCAATAATCGTGTCGCCCATTCTAGACTGCGGAAGAAAGTTGGTTTGCACTGTAGCCGAGCCGTCTATGACAACTCCGGGGCCGTGCGGCGGAACGGGCAGCGGCGTCACGCATGCGTGGATGTCTGCACCACCCGCCGCGCTCATTACGGAGGCCGTCATGGCCAACAATTGAGCAGCTTTGAGGGCCTGCTCCGCTGCGTACGCTATCGGTACGGCGGGCCCGACGGCGGCCGCGGTGGTCGCTTCAGCCGATTTTATCGCGATCTGCGCGGCCTGATTTCCCGCCTGGAGTCCCGCTGACGCTCCGAGCGGACAACCGCGCCAAGCGGGTAAAAATCCGATCAGAACACTCGGGCTTCCGGGGCCCGGTGTTAAGACAGGCGGGAGCGGGTGAACGACATTGTCTGTTATCCTCGCGGCGGGTCCTTGCGGCATGTTATTTAACCTCCGGTCTCAAATCTTTGATATTCAACGTTCCGTCGCTGATCTGGTAGCGGACGATACTCTTTCCGTCGTCCGACTCGGTAAAAAATGCCTCGATATCTCCAAAAATCGTCTTCAATTCACCCCCGTTACATGTCGGCAGAAAGAGGCTCAACACGCGCGGGTCGTAGAAACGGAACTTGAGCGGGTTCCCGCGTTCGTCGTAGGCCTGGTGCAAGGCCCGCAAATGCCTTCGCATTTCGAGCATCGATCGCCGCGTATGTAATAAAATTCCCCAGTGCCTGCCGATCGATTCGGTCAGCACCCAATCGGCAAATTTACTGTCGGGCGAAAGATAGACTAGGTACGGCGCGGCGTAAACCATCGCAGGCGTTAATTCGCCTTGAACGACACAATGGTTCGGAACTTGCCCTTCATGCAGCCGGTTCGGAAGGCCGGGCACCATTACGCCGTCCAGCACACAGTATAACCTCGTGCGGTCGTCGAATAAATGCTGCCTCAATTGCAGGATATCCATATAAAAATAAACCACCTGTCAGCTATCCAATGAACGGTGTTCCATTTTGTGACGATTCGAGGTACGGCGCCGCCTCGCTAAGTTCAGGGCTCGATTCCGAATCGGCCGCCCCGTCACCCAAGTCTGGCACGGTGTAGGCAGCCGCTCCCGAATTATTAACCGCTTGCGACGACGCAGGCTGTTTGGCCTCGACCCTCGCCGCTTCGGCCCTTTGTCCTGCTGCCTCGGCTGAGGCGGAATTAGATCGCGGCGGCGGCGGAACGTTGTCTGGTAAACGGACGGCTTGAATTGACGCCGCCATACGCGCAAAGTTTGGCGGCTGAGGCGGAGGAGGACTGATTTTTGATTTCAAATTTTGTCCGGCGGTATTTTTGTCGGCTTCCTTCGGATCTTTCGGTACCTCGGGATTGGCACCGGAACCCGATCCGGCTGCTCCGCCGCTGTTCAGCATGATCATCGGCCCCTTGATCGCAACGCCCGACGGGCCTATGTTCACGAAACTTCCTCCGGCCTTGAGTGTTATAGACGTTCCGGCTTCGATAACGACACTCATGCCCGCCTTTATATGCACAGCCATTCCCGCATCGAGAGCATAATTGCTCCCGACCTTTTCCTGGTGGTCGACGTCGATCTTCAGCGACATCGTACCCCCGATCTTTTCGTTGTGATTGTACTTAACCTGTAAGTGTTTATCTTTCTTTACCAGTTCGAATTGTTCGTTTTCGACGATCAAATGACGGTCATGGACGATCGTCTCCATACAGTCATTCTTGACGCGAATGTCCTGATTCTTTTCGGCGTGGAGGAATATCTGTTCCGATCCTTTTTTGTCCTCCAGCCGAAATTCGTTAAATCCATTTCCGCCTTTGCTGGAATTGGACTTGATAGTGGAGCGTGTTTTATTATCCGGCAGCACGTAGGGCGGCATATTCTGCGCGTTGTAAACGCAGCCGGCGATGATGGGCTGATCCGGATCGCCTTCAAGAAAATTCACCATAACTTCCATTCCGATACGCGGAATGAACATCGATCCCCAACCGTTTCCCGCCCATATCTGGGCCACTCGCAGCCAGCATGAACTCGCCGAGTTCATTTCGCCGTGTCTGTCCCAATGAAACTGGACCTTAACGCGGCCGTATTTATCGGTAAAAATTTCTTCGCCCGGTGTTCCGACGACAAAGGCCGTCTGACTGCCCGGAACCAACGGCTTCGGCGTTTTTCGCATAGGCCTAAACGGAGCATGGCCGGCTCCGTGCGGAATACAAGCGAATGTAACTGTGTAGTCGTTCAAAACAGGCTCATTGGAAATATAGGTCGGCGACTGCAGCGCCTCATGCTGAACGTCCGTCAGCACATGATTTATATTGTTTGTCCCGATTGGGTGATCCTTAAACTCAAATTTGTAGCCCGCCGTCAGGGAACCGCAATTTGCCGTACCTATATTATTCTTGTATTCAACATCGATTTCTTCCTGCCTTATATGAACGGTTCGTACACGGTCATCGAAAACTTGATTTAGCTCCGCCGCTTTTTCGCCGCCGCTCGGTTCGATACCGTCAAATCGTTTGGCATACCCGCCCGGCCAATCATAATTCTCAAGCTGATCGTTTCCTCCTATGTTGAAACGGCTTGTATGCGTGGCCTCGAGGCTGTTTGCCGGCAATTGAAAATTGAAATCCCGAAGTTCGTATTTGCCGGTGCGAACTTTATTATCGACCCGCCATGTATGGACAGCCGGGATCCACTGCTCCTCTAACTCAGACCGCTCCAATGCATAAGTTATTTCCGATAGGCTAGGACATGGCCGGTGTGACGCGGGTGTATTCGCCAAAATAAGGCGGTGACTGTCAGGTGTGTGCTCAAAATAGTAATATATGCCTTCTTCTTCCATCAGCCGCGAAGCAAAATCCCAATCGCTTTCCCGGTATTGGACACAATAGTTTCGCGGTTTGAAGTCTCCCTGTATCTCGCTATCGAATTCGAACCCGCTGAGCACTTCTCTGAGTATGTCCGGAACGCTCTTATTCTGAAAAATCCGGCTCTGCGATACCTGGGTCAGCAGCCATACCTTTGGAACAAGTTCAGCCTTATACTCAGAAAAGCGCACGTTGCGACTGCCTTGCGTGAAACTGTTGCATACGCCGTGAAAATAGCGTTCGATCGGGCCCGCCTGCAGCGCGGCCAGCACCATAGGATTGCCTAACAGTGTCTTCGGATCAACCACCGTCGGCTCAAAGCTCGCAAATTCCTCTTCGTGCAGCAATTCGAGTTCGATGCGAAATAGTTGATTCAGCCCTTCATGGCAGCGAAAACGTTTGATGAGAAGGTAGTCTTTCGCCAGCGGTGTCGAGAGCTGCAAGGATCGTCCGTCTTGGGTAGTTGCCATATTTTTTTAAGCTGATATTCGGAATTTGACGAAATGCGTTGCTCCCTCCGTTCGGGTACCCGTGAATCTCCGGTTACAGGTTTCGGGCCGGCATGTTAAATCGATGCGCCGGAATAGAGCCACACCAACGACTTGGTTTGGTCGAGAATATTACGGTTCGAACGCGATTACAAGGTAACGCGCAATAATTCTGCCGTTTACATTAACGGTCGATCCAACGGTTGAATGCTTACTGAAAAACAAGGCAAAATTTGTTATCGACAGTGGAACCAGACGATGCGTCAAGAAATCGATCCCGTGCTTTTTCGAAAAGAATTACAACTAACCGCCAATTAAAACCGTGGGGCAACCCATTGCAATTTTGTTCGGCGGACCGATGGCTTCCGTAATCTCGTCGCCTTGTCGGGCTGCGGGCGCACCCACAACTATTACGGTTTTGGACGGCGACGTTACTACTCCCGGGCCATGCGGCGGAAGCGGCAGAGGCGTCGCGCAAACGTGAATGTCGGTGCTTGCCGCCGCCTTCAATATCGCCGCTCCCATTGCCAGGGCTTCTTCCGCTTTTACCTTCTCTTCATTAAGCTTGGCGGCCGGCCCGGTAGGCGTTCCGGAGGCTAACGCCGCGGCAGCTTCTGCTTTTTTTATTTTTATCTCAGAAGCTGCTTTTCCGTCTTTTAAAGCGCCGGCGCCCGCTGCACCAATTCCGCGCCAAGCGGCAAGGCCTCCGATAATTACCGTTATCGCCGTCGGGCCGCCGGTCAAAACAGGCGGCAAAGGATGCAGAACGAGGTCGGTTATTCTAGCGGCTGGAGGCATATCTTTCTCCTATTTTGTTTCGGGGAGCCGTCTGTCGAACGCATCCGTCCGGACTTTCATTTTCGACTTCACCGGAAAGCGTTTTTCAGCGATGCGCTGTAACGGACGTCCCCAAGCTCCTCGAATCATTTTCACGTTTTTACCGCCTACATCGGTATCGGTCACAACCATTCCGGGCCGGATTTCCGTCCAGCCGACCATCAGCCGGATTTCGCTGATCTCGGCGTCTTTTTCGTCTTCCGGCACGGGTGCGTCGTAATACGGATTATACTCCTTAATCGGCACCGGCAAAACGATTCTGGCGGTTACGGAACCACCTGGATCGACGCTGCGCGCATACGGAATTTCTTTCATATAAACATAGCGATCCGTAGGAAGTTCCAACACGGCACGTACCACTCGCGCGGTATGCGGTTCCGCGAAGCTAACGTAAGCCAGATTGTCATCGATTATGTCTTCGCCACCGGAATACCCGATCATCAGATCCCATGCAAGAATTTTTTCATTCGACTGATTTTTCAATTCGTATAAGATCACTACCGAGTCTTTTTCCTGTTTCACCTCGCCCGTAAGCACTACGGATTCTCTTTTATTTTCTGTTTCCATAACCGACTCACTTTTATTATCAATGTCCATTGTGTAATGTCCTTCGATCTTGCTCTGCGTACAACTCAAGTTTCCCGCCAGAACAAGGAGGGCAATATATACGAGATGAGCTGCAACGATTCGCATTATTTCCTTACAAATCCTCCGTCATGATCGGTCCGTTGGTGATCCAATCCCATTTCCTTAACTATCTTATTCTCGGAGATCGGCTCGTCCTTGTGATCGTTTATTCCAATCGTTCGGGATTCTTCCTGATTTCCCGTTGGATCTTTTGGATCTGGCACCTTGCCCTGTGCCTCACCTTTCGATACGTGATCCGCATGGATCAATTCATGCGCCAGAACTTCTGCACCGGGAATATCGATCGGCTTACCGTTTTGGTCCTTTGCCTTTGTGCCGTCCGGATTATACGTAACGGTCGAGCTCGTGCCAACGCCGTTTTCCGCATCGTCCAAATTCGCCGGTCGCGTACCGCCAACCGGTTTCTTGCCGGTCTTGGGATCGACCTGAGACTCCTGAACAGTAACGTCGTTTTTACCGTTGTTAATATTATCCAGCAGTTTCTTGCCGGTTGGCGTATTATTAATCTCCGAGAGATCATTCATTGCCTTACTGACAAACGCGTCCGTACCCTTTACCTTCAATTTATCGCCGCCGACGCTGTATGAGCCATCGTCATTCAATTTGACTTTTGGAGCATGCTGGACATAAGTAGTTCCCCATTTACGGCCACCGCCACCACTATATTTTCGAGGTTTGTCGCAGTAGCCCGGTTCGCCGGTATCGGCCTGTTCGGCATCGAGCGGCGGGCCGATTTTCGCTGCTATAATCTCCGGAACTGAGCCACCTGAATTTATTTTGACCATCGGGCCCTGAATCGTGATGCCCATCATGTCCACAATGATGCAGCTCGAGCCAACCAGAAGCGTTATCTTTTGCGACGCCTCAAGGGCGATAGTTTTTGCACAAATCTCAACTTTGCCTTTGACGGCCGTATGATGATAACCCCAAAATCCTTCGGTACGATTACCCTTTACGATTTCGTAGCAGTCCTTGTCGATACCGATATATTGATCGCCGGCGACGTGCAGATC
>JAYSON010000072.1:0-7153 GCA_043722725.1 Chloracidobacterium sp. | reverse complement strand
ACCCTCCTTGTTCCGAACCGGCCGCCGCAAACGCCGCCGATCATCGACGACGCACGAAACCGTATCTACCGCGGTCTTGATCCTTTCCTGCTGCCGGCCAACGCTCATCAGGACCGCGTCGAGGTGGTTCAGTTCGATAGACCCGGACTCTATCTTGTGATCTGCGCCGTGCTGCCGCACTTTCGGGATGGGATGTATGGTTACGTAAGGGTTATCGGCCAAGGCGATGAACTTGCAAAACGAATAAAGTAGTCTGGTGTAAAGATGACATCGAAAAAGGCGATTCCAACGGAGCGCCTTTTTTAATTATTCAATTCTAAATACAGCAAAACCAGATATCACATATCTCTGGTTTTACGCCCGATTTCATATTGAAGGAATGGCGACGCTATTATGCCGCACAGATGCATCGCATAGTGTAAACTGGATGTAATTCAGGCAAACAAATGCTCAGTTTTATAATCTAAAAAGTCACAATATGGAAAACTTTACAAGTACATTTGGCACGTCGGCGGCTGACGCTCTACCGGTTGAGCGGGCCCAATTTATCCGCAAAACTTATATGCTGCTCGCGGCGGCAATCCTGACATTTACCGTGGTTGAGGGATTTCTGTTCGCCTCGGGAGCGGCTGAGATGATCGCGACACTTGTATTCAGTGGCGGAGCGATCGGCTGGCTCGCGGTTTTGGGGTTGTTTATGCTCGTTTCGTATATCGCGCGAACATGGGCGACGTCCGAAACATCTAAAGCCACGCAATTTCTCGGCCTCGGCATCGCAATTATTGCGGAAGCAGTGATCTTTGTACCGCTCATCACGATGGCCGCAATCCGTTCCGACAACCCGTTCGCTTTACTAATGAAAGCAGGAATCGTCACGCTCGGCCTGTTTCTCGGAATAACCGCAACCGTATTTATTACGCGATCCGACTTCTCGTTCCTCGGCCCGATCCTCGCGATCGGCGGTTTTGCTGCACTCGGCTTCATTGTGGCAAGTGCACTATTCGGATTCTCGTTGGGGACGGTTTTCGCTTTCGTCATGGTCGCGTTTGCCGGAACCGCGATCCTCTACGAAACATCGAATGTGCTGCATCGCTTCAATACGAAACAGCACGTCGCCGCATCGCTCACATTATTTGCTAGCATTGCGCTGCTCTTTTGGTATATTCTCAGTATTTTCAGTTCCAGGGACTAAGTACTATTTCTTTGCTTTAGCGCGTAAGGAAGGTCCTGGTTACCATTGTTCTTTCTTTGTTCTTCGCGTTCTTTCATTCCGTGGACCGGTTTTAACTTAACCACAGAGTAAGGAGAACAAGAAGGAACAGAAAGAACATATTTGCTCATTAAGAACTCGTTATCCAATATTATGAAACACTTAACCATTACATTCTTGCTGATGTGTTTCGTGGCAATTTCTCTATTTGCCCAAACTGCACCGGCACCGCCGCAAACGCAACTCAAAGTAGGCGACAAAGCGCCCGATTTTACACTCAACGATACCGATGGCAAGCCCGTAAAGCTTAGCGATTACAAAGGTAAAAAAAGCGTCGTGCTCGCCTTCTACGTGCTCGCTTTCACAGGTGGCTGAACGAAGGAACTCCAGGCGTATCAGGCTGATATCGCCAAATTCGACGCTTCAGAAACACAGGTATTCGGCGTAAGCATGGACAGCTTTGCGGCCAACAAGGCCTTTGCCGAAAAAATAGGCGTAACGTTCCCGCTGCTAAGCGATTGGAAACGCCAAACTACAAAAGATTACGGTTTGTATAACGAAGCATCGGGATACGGGAGCCGGGCATCGTTCGTTGTGGATAAAAACGGGATAATTCAACACTTCGAGCAAGGCCGAACCGCGATCGACCCGACCGGGGCCTATCAGGTCTGTGATCTTTTGCAGAAGAAAAAGGCAGCTGCTCCGATGCCTCCAAAGTAATGACACCATGAATCGTGTCCGATTTGTGTAGAGAGCGGTTTAACCTTGTTCCGTGTCTCACTATTGTCCCGTGCCTTCCGTAGTTGACCCTTATTCTGTTCCCGCAGCAGATACTACGGAATTCACGGAAACACACGGAGCAAGACACGACCTAGAAGGCTTCGTCAGTATCGTCAAACACGATCCGCTTTCCGCTCTGAGTTTTCCGGTCCGCACGCAGGCTTTCCGGCTCTAGCTCCTGCAGGGATGGACTGCCGTCGGCGTCCTTCATCAATATCTCGATCCGCCGCTCGGCCTTCGTCAATCGATCCCGGCATTCGCGCGAAAGCTTCACACCATCTTCAAATAATTTCAGGCTTTTCTCGAGCGGCAAATCGCCGTCTTCGAGTTGATTAACGATTTTTTCAAGTTCGTTCAGCGACGATTCGAATGTCTTTTCCATAGTTTTACCTGAAAATGTCCTGCGCTTGCCGCAACACATCCTGAACGTTCCTGAGGCTCGCCGACCGCGTCACTCCGTTAGCTCCGTTGTTCGCAATTGCGATAATTTCCTGCCCGATCTTCTGAGCGATCGTGGCTGCGAGTTTTTCGTCGCGAACGCCGACAATCTTCCATTTATCGCCGCTTTTAGTCATTCGCACTTCAAAGCCGTACTCCGGCAGTTTGCTCTTGACAACCGATTCGTTTCCGGTTGTTTCGATCTGAAGATACCTTTCGGCGCCTAGAACCATCGCGGCAAACGGTACGTTTTCGAACTTCGCGGTCTTCTCCCGTATCAGTCGCGGAAATTCTTCCCTCGCCCGGTCCTTCACGGCGGGCATCAGCGGCGCGGCGAGCCGTTCGATTCGCGCCAAAGTCTGGGGCGGCAGCCCGCGGCCGTAAAGATCGATAGCCTTCGAAGTCACCTGTGGCACAAAATCGTCAACCGCCGCATCCGTATCCACAAGCTCGTTGATCGCCGCCTGATCATCATTTCGCGCTGCGTCGATAATGAGCGCCAGCGAATACTGAGGTGTGCGTTTCAAACTTCGCCAATATAGATAACCGCCGACACCCGCAACCGCAACTATTACGGCCAGTATGGCCGCCGACATTTTCAACATCTTAGCCATGCGACGCGATTTCTCAGGCTCTGCAAACCCGCCAAAACCGGTCACATCGCCATTTTCGAAAGTTGTTTGACCACCTGCGTATTTTGAAATCATGAGGCTACTCAGATGCTGAAACCTCTGCGTCAAGTTTCCCGCTAGCTAAGCGTATTTTCAATTTATCGCCCGCTTTTGTCTGCCGCGAATCCCGAATGATCGTCCCGTCCGCAGTTTCGGTGATCGAAAAGCCCCGGTCGAGCACCGACAGCGGTGAAAGTGCGTCGAGCCGTGCCATCGCCATTTGCAGCAGTTGATGCCGCGTGCGTGTCATTTCGCCGCCGGTCGCTGAGTGTCTTTGGTGCAATAAAGCCAGCCGCTGTGTATTGTCAGCCACCTTCGCCGCAAGCCTGATCGGTGACAGTCTCGCCGTTACAGCGTTCAATTTCTCAGAATGCCTTTGCCGCTCTGTGTCCACTGCGTCCGAAGCGTTTAAAACTAAACCGTCAACCCGGTGCCGCAACTCCCTCACCCTTGCCGGAAACTCAGCAAAGACGGGCGACAACGCCAGTGATTGCAGATCGGTCTGGGCCTGCAGCATTTGGTAATTGATAAGCTGCGTCAGATCGTTCGTGCGTCTCGTCAGATGTTCGATAACTTCCTGTTCCGCTCTCGCGACTATCTCAGCGGCGGCGGATGGCGTCGCGGCCCGCAGATCGGCGACGAAATCGGCGATGGTGAAGTCCACTTCGTGCCCGACGGCCGATATGATCGGGATCGCCGACGCCCGGATGTGCCGTGCGACGATCTCTTCGTTAAACGCCCAAAGGTCTTCTGCCGAACCTCCGCCGCGTCCAACTATGAGCACATCGATCTTTTCCCGTTCGGCCGCCGCGTCGTTGTACCTATTCGCAAACCGTATCGCCGCGCTTATCTGCTCACCGGCCGTTTCTCCCTGCACGAGCGTCGGGATCAGAATAATGCTGACCGAACGCGCACGCCGCGACAGCACGTGCAGTATATCGAAATATGCCGCACCGGTCGGCGATGTGACAACGCCTATCCGACGTGGAAACGCGGGCAAAGTACGTTTTAAAGCGGCGTCGAACAGGCCTTCGGCAGCTAGTTTCGCCTTTATCTGCTCGTACGCAACGGCAAGCGCTCCTTCACCGACCGGCTCCAGCGACTCGACGATCATCTGATATTCGCCGCGCGGCTCATAGATCGACAGCCGCCCGCGAACGCGCACCTGCAGCCCGTCAAACGGCTGAAAACGTATGCGGTAATTCGTTCCTTTCCAACATGCCGCCTTCAATTGCGACGAGCCGTCAGTCAGAGTGAAATACCAGTGCCCCGATCTCGCGGCGGTAAAATTATTGATTTCGCCCTCGACCCACACCGACGCAAACTGTCGCTCGATCGCCGCCCGCACATCTGCGTTCAGCTCCGAAACGGTCATCGGACGTCGTTCTTCGTCATCAAAAAGCGAATGTAAAAGGCCCTGCTGCACGAGACGATTTTACCCTTTTTTAGGAGTAAATCACGAACCAACACGAAAATGGACGAAATGAGGTCAAGCAGCCCACGACGTGACCCACGCCGCAAAGCTCATCCACGCGTCCGTTACGGAGAGTATAATCCTCAGCGGATATGACACTATCAACGCCAGCGCTCCGACCAAAAACACGACATTCAGCTTGCGGTTCCGCCACGTGTCGTACACCAGCAGGCCTATGGCGAGCACCGTCGGCACACCGAAAAAGAATAGCGGCCCGGCCGTCTGGAAAATCTCGACGGGAATACGAGCAACGGCGGGCGGCAGGAAGTTTAGCACTGTGAGGAGCATCAGTCGTTTGTGGTTGGCCGGACGCTTTCGGTAATAGATCGCCGCTCCAAAAAGTCCCGCAAAAAGCAGAAGATCAAATAACGGCACCGCAAAAAATCCGAGCGGCGGAATTCCAGGCGGTGTCGATGGCGAACCGTATTTTGCCGAAGCCGCAGCCGTAAAAAATCCGACGACGATCAGTAATGTCGCGAGAGCGACGCCGAGCATCCCAAGGCTCATGTGGACCTTCGCCCGTTTCGAGCGTATAAGCCAAACCTGTGTGATAAAGAATGCCACCCACGTCGTCATCAGCAGCCCGTGGAAATGTACGAGCATCGACGGCACCGGCGGCCTGTCGAAAGCAAACCTTAGATAATACGTCGGCCCAAAACCTATCAGCACAATGATCGGAAAAAGAATAGCCGCCGCCAAAAAGATTCGTCGGTCCGAACGCCGCCAGTCGAAAGGTTCATTCATCGCAACAGATTCCTCCGTAAATTGTCTGTATTAAATTTCCCAGCAAATATACAACCAGTGCCGGAGAATTCAAAGCGAAAAGATCAAAAAGCACCCATCGTCAACAAGATTGGTGCGCGAAGGGCGGGCGGTTCTCTCTTAAGGGTCGTGATCCTCTGCGTCACGCAATGACTATTGAAATAAATGCTCTATAATTCTCGTGGAGAAAATTATGAACAAGATATCGCGTAGAGATGCGCTTCGGGGTGTACTTGCGGCAAGTGCCGGTGTTTTGGCGTTGAATGGCGTTGGCGATGCTCAAACCGAAAGTCTGCCGATGGCGTTTGCGGGAAAGCATCAGCCAAAACCGCTGCCTTTCGACCCGGCGAAGCTTACCGGCATTTCTGAAAAGCTGATCCGTTCGCACCACGAAAATAATTACACCGGAGCCGTCAATGCCCTTAACGTTGTCGAGCAGCGGCTCGCCGCTCTGGGCAAGGAAAAAGATCTGCCCGCCTACATCTATGGCGATCTCAAACGCCAGGAGCTGATCCGCACAGGTTCTATGGTCTTGCACGAAAAATACTTCGCCAATCTCGGCGGCAACGGCAAGGCCGACGGCAACGCCAAGAAGCTGATCGAGCAATGGTTCGGAGGCTACGAGATGTGGGAAGCCGAGTTCAAGCGCACCGGCAACGCGCTTTCCGGCGGTTCCGGCTGGACAATCCTCGCCTTTAACCAGCACACCAAAGAGCTGCACAACTATTGGTCGGCCGACCACACCAGCAACGCTCCGTTCACCGTGCCTCTGCTCGTCCTCGATATGTACGAACACGCCTATCAAATAGATTACGGGGCCGCCGCGGCGAAATACGTCGATGCGTTTATGACAAACGTCAATTGGGGAGAGGTCAACCGCCGCGTGGAGGAGCTAAAATAGTAAAATTGTCCGGTCGCTCATTATGGCTGATTTATCCAGATTTGGCGTAAGCGTCGACGAAGAACTGCTTGTCAGTTTTGACGAGTTGATCGCTGTTCAGGGTTACGAAACGCGGTCCGAAGCTCTTCGCGATCTGATGCGAGAAGCCTTGATCAAGGCGAAACTTGAAAATTTTCCCGAATCCGGCGAGGCCATTGGCAGCCTCACGCTCATCTACGACCATCACGCCGGTAATTTGCAAGACGAAATGTCCGGCATCCAGCATAACTTTCATTCGCTGATTCTGTCGGTAATGCACCTTCACGTCAGCCACGACGATTGTCTCGAGATCCTTGCCATTCGCGGTGTTGTGGCCGACATCGTCGAGCTTTCAAATGCACTATTGAGCCTCAAAGGCATCAAAAACGGCAAACTTTTTCTCACGCTGCCGTCATCCGCGATCGCTCATTCTTGACCTGAATCCAATTGTTGCACTCCTGCGAATTTAACTGATACGGCCGTGTCACGATATGAATGTTCGTGTTACCGTGTGGGAACACAGAGTTTTGGGATTCGCTAGTCGAAAATGTTTCGAGGGAGTATCAGTGAAAATGTATTCGTTTCTGAACGTAGCTGGTTTGATTTTATTGTTCACGAGTTTATTGTTCGCGCAGGAGGGCGTTAAGACGACCCGCACACTTTCCGGCACCATCGTGACGCCACAGTTCGAACTCGTGCCGAACGTCACGATTGAGGTTCAGGCGCCGCACGACAGATTTACGACGGTGAGCGATGGCGAAGGAAACTTTTCGTTGCCCGTTCCGGCGGAATCGCTAACAGTAAAATTTTCGGGCAAGAGCATCAACCCTGTAACTCGAGCTTTTGCGGTTTCGGACACCACTGCCGGTTTGCAGATCAAAATTTCATACGTTATTGCG
>JAYSON010000071.1:0-3753 GCA_043722725.1 Chloracidobacterium sp. | reverse complement strand
ATCGAGATCGCGATCGTTGTCGGCGGCGGCAATATTTTTCGCGGCGTTTCAAAATCCGCAGGAAATATGGATCGCGGAGC
Source organism: Chloracidobacterium sp. (assembly GCA_043722725.1). GTDB lineage: Bacteria > Acidobacteriota > Blastocatellia > Pyrinomonadales > Pyrinomonadaceae > OLB17. Next base: position 3,673 of record JAYSON010000071.1, on the reverse strand, counting down.
CGCTGATTATATCGGTATGCTCGCAACGGTGATGAACGCGGTTGTTTTGCAGGACGCTCTGGAACAGGTCGGCGTTTACACACGTGTTATGTCGGCAATAGACATTCCACAGCTTGCGGAACCTTTCATCCGACGGCGCGCGATTCGCCACCTTGAGAAGATGCGGGTTGTCATCTTCGCGGCAGGGACCGGAAATCCTTATTTTACGACCGATTCGGCTGCGGCCCTGCGTGCATGCGAGATCGGCGCCGAGGTCATTTTCAAAGCAACGAAGGTTGATGGAATTTACTCAGCCGATCCAATGAAAGATCCTAACGCGACGCGGTTCGAGAGAATATCTTATCAGGAAGTGCTGGAAAAACAGTTGAAGGTAATGGACGCCTCGGCGATCTCGCTTTGCATGGACAATAATCTGCCGATCATGGTCTTTAATATGAAAGAGTCCGGCAACATACTCAAAGCCATCAGCGGCGACATGAGCATCGGCACACTGGTGACCGTCGGCGGCACGGCAACGACAGCCGCACTTTAAATTTACATTTAGTTTTCGATTCTTAGACGAATATGAGCGTAGACAGCGTTACCGGCGGAGCAAAACCGAAGATGGACGGCGTGGTTGAAGATTTCAAGCGCAAACTTACAAACGTACGTACCGGCCGTGCGACCGTCGGGTTGCTTGACGCGGTGCATGTGGATTATTACGGTACACCGACGCCGCTTAGCCAGATGGCATCGGTCGCCGTTCCCGAACCGCAGATGCTCACTGTACAGCCATGGGACGCGACGCAGCTCGCTGCCATCGAGAAGGCAATAATTGGGGCGAATCTAGGTCTCAACCCATCGAACGACGGTAAGATCATCCGACTGACTGTACCCGCCTTGAACGAAGAGCGGCGGAAACAATTCGCAAAACAGATCCACGAAATAGCCGAAGAACACCGCATTGCCGTCAGAAATATCCGCCACGCTTCAAACGATTCGCTAAAGAAAATGTTGAAGGAAAAAGCTATTTCCGAAGACGATGAGCGTTTCGGGCTCGAAGAGGTTCAGAAGCTCACGAAAACCTTCATCGCAAAGATCGATGAGCTGGCAAAGAACAAGGAAGTCGAGATCATGAGCGTTTAGATCTCAGCATCGCGTTACAGAAAAATGCCCGTCTTCATTAAATTGAAACGGGCATTTATTTTTGCTTTGGATGCAGGTTCACTTATTTTGCTTGGCCTTTTCTTCGGCCTTGTATTTCTCGAACTGCGTCTTGAATTCCCTGCATGTTTTCGCCATCTCGACGATGTCCGATTTGTTTTCTTCGACACTTTTTCTGATACTGTCTTTTATCCTGTTGAGGAAGATTGCCTTTATTGCCTTCGCAACAAAATTTTCGTCACTATTATTTAATTCCTCCGTGATTGCGTCCATAACCTCGTCGCATTCCGGCACGCCGATCTTCGTTTCGCCGACTGTTTTATCCACGGCTTTATCCGTCAATGTCTTATTAGAATTTCCACTTTCAGGTTCCGAAGCAGTTTTCTCGGAGCGGCCAAATAACCCGCAACCGAGACTCACTGCTAACATAAACGCTAATGCCGCTGTAAATTGACCTTTATTTTTCATTCAATTATTACTCCATACCGAATACAGACGCAATGATAAATGAAATTTGCGGTACGTCAAGCGAAAGAGAGCATTGCTTCGGGGCAGGCGTTTTGAAACTTATGATAATTTAAATACTTGTCCAACAATCTCACTGCATCGGTGACCCGCGAAAGTCGTAGATCACATATAGATATAAAGCACTATTTTTAACCTCGGCACGGACATCTTTTACGTTTGCCCGAAGGTTTGCACCGGTCGATGCAATGGGTAGGTTTAGTGCGATCTGCTTGCCTTGGAGAATTTGTATTGGGTTGACACGGGTATTTAACGTTGACTGCACGATAGGCGTTACGAAGCCGGCAAATATCGGGTTTACGCCGTCCAGATTGACGGTTTCGACGTTAATATGTCCAAAAACAGCTTGTTGTGTGCTGTCGTATCTAAGCTCGAGATTTGCCTGCGCCCAGCCGGTAAACTGCAGGCAGCCAACGGGTGAATTGTAACTTCCGGAAAAAGCCAGGGGTGCCGCTAAGCGGTTGTTTTCAAATCGCAGGCCCGTCCGTACGCCGCTTCCTTCAGGCAGAACCGTTATCTTGCCGTCACACTGATTCGGCTCCTGAAAAGCCGCGTAGAGCACGTCGCCGGTATCCTTAGGTGTTTGAATGTTCGCAAGACCCAGCGGAAATGCAGGTGCATTCATGTCGCGAAAAATCGTATCAAGAACTTCGTTAAAAAAGTCCTGTCTAAGAACGATTTGGGCGATGCCGGGCGAACCCTTCGGATCAGGCGGCTGAATCGGTGCGCCGGGCATTTGCGACGCCCGCGGCACACCCACAAAAAGGTAAAATGTTGCCGCGCCGCCGATGACGATCCCGATCAAAATCCCGATAATTAATTTTCCCATATTTACTTATTGCGTCGGCGAACCGACGGGATTCGGCGCGGTTTGGGACTGCCTCATCATTTGCGTTAGAAATCCGGCAATCGAATTAAAGATCAAATCTACCTGCGACCGAACCTGCTCCGATTCGACCTTTTGAAATTCCTTTGGCTCGGCAAAAAGCTCCGGTGAGGTTTTGGCTTGGATTTCAGTAATTTCGGTTACAATACGCAAGCCGCTGTAGCCCTGCACATTTCCGCCCGTCTGTGATTGCGAGACGGTTTCCGAACGCAGCGGCAATCCCGTTTCCTTGTCGACGAGCAAGAACGATTCGGTAGCGACCTGTCCTGCCCGTGATTGTGTATCCGTTACCGCCGCGTAACGATATTTTATTACGTCGCGCCCGTTGTATTTTTCTTCGCCGACATACTGCACGCCCTGCATATTTTTAACCTGCTGAACGATCTGTTCCGGCATCAACATCCGTCGCACGTCGAAACCCAAATAGTCGCGATTCAGCTCGGCGTATTGCTTTTTCTCCGGCAGGATCAGGTAGTTAGTCCCGGCCTTGTCCAGATAAACAACTCTTCCGCCGGCAGGCATGGTAAATTGCATCCGCCGGTCAGAACCGCTTCGTGCGACGCTCGCGCTCAGTGTCGGCAAGGCCATCTTTTGCTGATCTCCGATAGTTTCGAGCCTTAGCGTGACGGTCGCCTGATATTCGGTTGGCTCCGCCGCTTCGGTGACGGCCGAAGACGTAGCCGCGTTCGCGTTTGCCATGTTCGCATTAGATCGGTTGGCATTTGTGTTTGAAAGGTTTGTGTTGGAATTAATCGGATTTACATTAATTGTCCCTGGCTGGGCTCCGCATCCAATCAATAGAAATGAAAATGTAACTGCAAGTAGAGTAGTAAATAAATTTTGGATTTCAGGCGTTCGCATTTCGGAAGCTCCTCATCTAATCTGAACTAAAACAATACACAAGATCGTTTGAAGCTCTAATAATGCAAATGCTATGCCTTTTCGAGATTTGCATATTTTTCGATAAGTTTCTTTTGGCCGAATCCGGGAAAGCTGACAGTTAATTTTACGTTGTCGCCGGTCCCTTCACGACGTAAGACCAACCCTTTCCCATATTTACCATGACGAACATGCGTGCCGGCGGCAATCGGCTGAGCATCGTTGAGTTCAGCCTGCGGG
>JAYSON010000070.1:0-9064 GCA_043722725.1 Chloracidobacterium sp. | reverse complement strand
TTGAAGGACATTGATCGTGCCTTCCACATTTGTTAGAAATACCTCATCGGACGCTTCGGGAGCCTTATTAAGGTAAGCAGCGAGATGAATCACAACATCGTAATCTTCAACTGCTTTTACGTCATGAAGGTTCAAGGCATCGAGATTGGCACGCCGGGAGAAGTCGTCCGCGCCGAAAGACTTTCTGACATGAGTACCCAAATAGCCGCTTCCGCCGGTAACTAGAACCTTCATTATCTACCTGCTCGGATCAGATGTTGCACCGACTCCGCCTTTCCGATGACGATCAGCAAATCGCCATCGCTGATAAACGTATCTCCCTTTGGCTGGAATGCCAATTCGCCGTCCTTTCCGCGTATGGCAACTATGATGACACTAAGTTCGCTCGAAAGATTAGTATCCTTAAGATATTTGCCGGCGTAGGGTGAGGCTGCATCTATCGCTATTTCCTCAAATACAAGATCGAGCGTTTCAGCTACGATCGATTCCATAAAATCTGCGATCGCCGGTTTTAGCAAGGCTCTCGCCATCGATTGGCCGCCTATAATTGTTGGAGCTACAACGCGGCTTGCGCCGGCGCGAATCAAGGTTGGTTCGGCCTGTTCCTCAACGGCACGGGCGACTATATGCAAATCACGGTTCAGACCTCGGGCTGTCAGAACAACATAAACATTAGCTGCATCGTCTGCGAGACAAGTTGCAAGACCGCGGGCATTTTTAACACCGGCTTCGATCAGATTTTCTTCGGACGTTGCGTCGCCCACTATGAAATGCGATCCGTCCCGTTCAAGTTCGCTTAATTTCTTTTCATCGGCTTCGATTATCACATGCGGCAACTTTTGATGCTGGAGATTACGAATTATCCGACGACCTACTCGTCCGGCGCCGCACACAATAAAATGTCCTTCTAATTTTCCCATTTCCTTTATTTTACGCCGCTGGTCAAACAGCTCGACGATTTCGGATTGGACAACCGATTGAGCCAATACCGTAAGGGCGTAAAGAACCGTGCCGACGCCCGTTAACATTAGCACTATCGCGAAAAGCCGCCCGGCCGTTGTTCTCGGGGCGAAATCTCCGTAACCGACCGTCGTTACCGTCTGGGTCGATGTATAAATGCTCTCTATCCAGGTAAATTGCTCGAAATACCTGAATCCAACCGCACCTAGTACGATCATTGCAATGACAATTATCGAAGCAAAGATCAGTCTCCGTCGTGTAATTTGGGTAAGAATTGAAAAGATCCCAACGGTCATAACCTAGAATTTGTTCGACATAAGCATTCAAAACTATATAGAATATAAATGGTACTCGCCATGGACGATAATCTCACTAAGTCGTAGTATTTCCAACCGTTAAATGCAGGATAATGTGCCGATAAAAACCGCTCGATCAAAGTTACCGCCGAAAGGCTGGGTGAGAGCCAAAAGGATCTCGGCATATCAAGCTCCGCCGCCTTCACGCGTACGGCGTATTGTCGGATGGTTCATCAATCCCTGGACTATCTCGCTCGCTCTTCTTCTCGTGCTCGGTACATTTCTGACTCTTACCTATTACTGGTTTGATTTCTCGGACCGAATCGACCGTCGGCTATTGAGCGGTGAGGTGTTTACGCCTTCTGCCGGCATATATTCGGCACCGAAGACACTTCGAACCGGCGAAAATATCTCACGGCAGGAGCTGGTCGAATATCTGAAATCGGCAGGCTATATAGATAAGAATAGCAAAGCCGACCTTTCGCGAAGCCGTTACAGCGTCGATGAAAAAGGGATTGGCATTGAACCGGGAATCACTGGCGTGATTGATGGAGCAAAGGTTTTTCCATCCCTTTCCGCGACTTTCAGCAAGGATGGAAAGTCTATTGCCAAAATATTAGATACGGGCCTGGGGACGGAAGTACCGAAGGCCCAATTGGAACCAAAGCAGCTTAGCACCATAGCCGCTGAAGGCGACGGCCGAAGAAAAACCGTGACCTTTAATGATCTTCCGCCGCATCTCGTCAAAGCGATCACGGTAACGGAAGACCGGGCGTTTTTTGAACATTATGGCGTCAATTTTCGAGGGATCGCCCGTGCGCTCTGGCGACGCTACGAAGGCGAAGAAAACACGCCCCTTTCGAATCAGGGCGGCTCGTCCATTACGCAGCAGCTTGTAAAGAATCTTTTGCTGACAAACGATCCGACGCTCGAACGCAAGGTGACAGAAGCGTACATGTCGGTAATCCTCGAAACCCGGTTGTCGAAACGGGAGATATTTACGCTCTACGCAAACCAGATATATCTGGGACAGCAATCGGGCGTTTCGATCTACGGTGTCGGCGAGGCGTCAAATGCATATTTTGGCAAAGACGTTTCGCAATTGACTTTGACCGAAGCTGCCTTTATTGCTGGGATTATACGCAGCCCAAATCGCTACAATCCTTACAAGCATCCCGACAAAGTGAAAGAGAGACGTAATCAGGTTCTTGAATCGATGCTCGAAGCAGGGGAAATTTCGGACCAGCAATATTCTCAGTCTCAGCCTGTTCCCATCGAACTCAGACAGGTTTCACGTTCGACGGATCTTCAGGGAATGCCTTATTTCTCGCAATATGCAATCGAAGAACTACAGAGCGTGGTCAGTGATCCTGAAGCGTTGCAGCATCTTCGCGTTTATACCTCGATTGATCCCGACCTGCAAAAGTTGGCCTACGATACGGTTATCAACCGGCTCGACAAGTTGGACAAATATTTTCCGAAAAAGTCTAAGGGCAACCTGAACGCAGCGCTCGTTGCCATTCGGCCAAAGACGGGTGAGATAGTAGCGATGGTTGGAGGCCGGAATTATCTTGAAAACCAATTTAATCGGGCAACGATGGCGATGCGACAGCCGGGTTCTGTTTTTAAGCCGTTCGTCTACGCGGCGGCACTGAATTCCGCCTATGATTCCGGTTCTCGCGTCTTGACCGCGGCAACGGTGTTCAAGGACGAGAAAAAAGTCTTTACATTTGGACGCGATAGCTATTCGCCAAATAATTATGGGGACACGTTTTCCGGCAAGGAAACGACTTTGCGTGATGCTCTAGTTAAGAGCAAAAACGTAATAACTGTCGATCTCGGAATGCAGTTGAATATAGGCAAGGTGATGAACCTTGCAAACAAGGCCGGGTTCCCGAAAGTCGAAAAGGCTTATCCGTCAATGGCTCTCGGTACGTCGGAAGCGACGCCTTTGCAGGTCGCTACCGCCTACACAATGTTTGCCAATCTTGGCGACCGCGTTTTGCCGATGCCGATCACCAAAGTAACTGCGGGTGACGGAAGAACAGTAGCCGCACCGCAGCCCGACAGAAAGAATATTGTCCGCTCCGATGTTGCCTACATTGCCGATGACATAATGAAGGATGTTATTAATCGAGGAACGGCGGCTCAGGCTCAAAGCTGGGGATTTAGGAACGTTCCAGGCAAAACCGCGTTTGCCGGCAAAACTGGAACGTCGCGCGATGGCTGGTTTGCCGGGTTTACGCCTGAACTTGTATGCGTGGTCTATGTCGGCTTCGATGATGGCGACGATCTTGGGATGAAAGGCTCCGATTCGGCGATGCCGATTTGGGCGGACTTCATGCAGGCCGCACTAAAGCTTCACCCGGAATGGAACGGCGATTGGCAAATGCCCGCGAACATCAGAAAAGCTGAGATAGATATCCGAAACGGTTCGCTTATCCGGGAGCTGGACAGTTCCGAATCAGCCTCCGCATCGCCAACGCCAACACCAACGCCGACAGCGACACCCACCCCCACCCCCAAAACCAATAGCGACGACCCCAATGCCGCCATATGGGAAACCGATGAAACGCCTCCGCCAATAGAGGTGTTTGTTACAGACGTTCCAGCCGAGTTTCGCCGGATCGAGCTTTTTGTCGGCGGAACCGTACCTAACAAGTCGATGATCCCGGTGAACGGCGATGGTTTGGAGCCGGGCGATCCGTCAAGCGAGCCTAATCCAAGCCCGAGCACAAGCCCGAGCACAACCCCGATAACAGAAACCTGGCAGGAAACGCAGGATGAATCTCTAAACCGTAACAATTCGGCTTCGCGAAACCGGAATAATCCAACTGACGGACGAGGCTTCGTCACAGTTGCCATATGTCCCGTTACCGAAATGCGTGCGACGATAAATTGTCCTCGAGGGGAAGCCAAATCTTTCCGATCCGGTTTAGAACCGAAAGAATTCTGTACGTTCCACGTCAAACCGCCACAGTAATATATACGGTGGCAGAAAACGTTGATTAAACGGCCACCCGATTATCGATCAAAAAAAGAAGCACGAGCAACCTTTTTCGGGCCAGCTCGTAACAAGATAAACGTCACAATAGACTCGTCAGCGTTTCCTACTTCATCTTAACCCCGAGACTTTTCACCAGAAAGCCGTATATATCGGTCTGCTGTTCAATTTGCTGGACCGTCGGCAATCCGGCCCCGTGGCCGCCGCGCACCTGAATGCGGATCAGCACCGGAGCATCGCCTGCCTGAGCATTCTGCATGGCGGCCGTGTATTTGAAACTGTGGGCAGGGAAGACGCGGTCATCGTGATCTGCTGTCGTAACAAGAGTCGCAGGGTATTTCGTGCCGGGTTTGGCATTGTGATAGGGCGAATATGCGTACATCGCTTTGAAATCGGCCGGGTCGTCGGTCGAGCCGTAGTCGGACTTCCATGCCCAGCCGATCGTGAACTTGTCAAAGCGAAGCATGTCCATCACGCCGACCGCCGGAAGCGCCGCGCCGAACAGTCCCGGATTCTGATTTAGCACGGCACCGACGAGCAAACCACCGTTCGAGCCGCCCTGAATTGCAAGTTTTGGCGTCGAAGTGTATTTGTTCGCGATCAGCCATTTGCCCGCCCATGCGAAATCGTCGAACACATTCTGCTTATTGAGCCGCGAACCGCCCTCCCACCATTTCTTGCCGTATTCGCTGCCGCCGCGAATACATGCCACGGCATAGATGCCGCCCATGTCCAGCCAGGCAACGCGGGCGACCGAAAATCCCGGCGTCGACGGAATATTGAAGCCGCCGTAACCGTAGAGAATGGTCGGGTTCGAGCCGTCAAGCTTGATGCCCTTTTTATATGTTATGAACATCGGCACGCGCGTACCGTCCTTACTGTTGTAAAATACCTCCTTGACCACATATTTTTTGGGTTTGAATTTAACTTTGGCCTGCCGGAAGAGCTTGCTCTTGCCAGTCTTCATGTCGTACCGATAGATTGTCGGCGGAGCGTTAAAACTCGAATAGGTATAGAACGTTTCAGTATCCTTGCGTTTGCCGCCAAAGCCACCGGCGGTGCCGATGCCGGGAAGCATAACCTCACGGACGAACTTACCGTTCATCTCATAAATCTTGATCTTGGTGTGAGCGTCACTAAGATAGTTGAGAACGAACTGGTTGTTGACGAACTGCACGCCGCCCAGCGTGTCGGGCGACTCAGGGATAACTTCACTCCATACGTGTTCGCGGGCCAGGACATCGACCTTTACCAACTTCCCGCGTGACGCATCCTTATCCGTCTGTAAGTAAAACACCGAGCCGTCGTTGCCGATGAAATTCCAGCTATTGCTCAGATTTTCAATAAGCGGCAAGATCGGAGCCTTTTCCATGGTCAGATTTTTGAAATAGACCATGTTCATCCGCTCGGTACCCTTGCCGACCGTGATAATCAGCCAGTTACCGTCCTCGGAAATCTCGCCGCCGCTGAAATACTCCTTGTTATCGGGGCGTTCGTAAACGATGTAATCATCCGATTGCGGCGTGCCGAGTCTGTGGAAGTAGAGCTTCTGGAAGAACGTGGTGGTCTTCAGCTCCTGTCCCTTTTCGGCGGGTGGGTAACCGGTGTAGTAAAAGCCTGAGTTGTCCTTGAGCCAGGCATTGACGCCCTGACGGTTCGGTGCGAGCGTGTCCGGCAACAACTTGCCGGTCGCGGTATCCATCACATGCCATTCGGTACGGTCCGAACCGGCCTCGGCAACACCGTATGCCCACAATTTACCGTCGTCTGTAAATGCCGAGCCGCTCAATGCGGCGGTGCCGTCGGCCTTCAGTTTATTAGGGTCGAAAAAGACCGAACCTGGATCATTGATGGACGTGGCCTTGTACCAAACGCTTTGGTTCTGAAGGCCGTCGTTCTTTGAATAGATGTAAAAATTATCGGTTATCTTCGCCGGGGCCGAATAACGCTCGTAGTTCCAAAGCTTGGTAAGGCGGTTTTTGATGGATTCACGCTCCGGAATTGTCGCGAGGTATGAGTTGGTGAGCTTGTTCTCGGTATCGATCCAAGCCTTTGTTTCATCGGAATCGGTCTGTTCCATCCACCTGTACGGATCGGCGACCTTCGTGCCGTGATAATCGTCCACCTGGTCGCTTTTACGCGGTTTAGGATAATTGAACTTATTTTGAGCGGGAACGCTCGAGATCACGAAAGAGAACAATAACAAGAACAAAAATATCTGTCTTAACATCGTGCGCTATTCACCTCATCGAAAGAGTTTCGATAAGTATAGAACGTGCTAGATGTATTGCAAAATGGCGTGAAGATTCTGAATCCCGGCGAGCCAGGCAAGCGGGTTACGGCGAAATGCCGCAATGCTCAATTGCTCCGCATTCAGTTACAGTTTGATGTTCAATGAAGCGTCAAACTATCATTCCTTACTGATTCCTTTTGAGAATTACTCTCGCGTTCGCTGCGGTTATCGGAAGGTATCCAATTTGGCCGTTTATAAAGAAGATCTTCGGTTTCTTCGCGCGGTTTCGGCTTTGCAAGCAAATAACCCTGGCCATAATCGCAACCCAAATTCTGTAGAACGGCTAATTGAGCGGGAGTTTCGATTCCTTCCGCGATGACACGCATTTTCAGATTCTTTGCCAGCGAAATGACCGTCTGAAGCACTTCGGAATTCTCGCCTCTTTCGCCGACGCGGCAAACGAACGAACGGTCTATCTTGAGGGTGTCGAACGGTAATCGATGCAGATGACTGAGAGAGGAGTAACCCGTGCCAAAGTCGTCAATGCTCAACTGGACTCCGATCTCCTTCAGTTTGTTAAGAATATTAATCGTGTGCTCCGCATTCTCCATCGCCGTACTCTCAGTAATCTCTAACTTGAGAGTATGAGGAGAAATCTTCGATTGCGCTAAGGCACTAAGAACATCATCGATTAAGTCGTCTTTAGACAGATGTTTACCCGAAATATTCACGCTCACTATCAGATTTTCGTATTCCGGGGAAATCTGCTGCCATTTTGCGAGTTGAAGGCAGGTTTGATGGAGAATCCAGACCGTAATCGCTTGGATTTGCCCCGAATCTTCTGCAATGTGGATAAATCTGTTCGGCGGTATCATGCCGAACTCCGGATGGTGCCAGCGAAGCAGAGCTTCAAAGCCCATCAAGCGACCGTCGCTCAGTGAGACTATCGGCTGATAGTTCATCGCAAGCTCGTCGCGTTCGATCGCGTGACGAAGGTCCATTTCATACCGAACGCGTTCAAGGAATCGCGACCGTAATTCCTTGGTGAAGACAGCGGGGCCGTCGTTCTTTTCTTTTGCGTAATGCATGGCTATATCCGCATCGCGCAAGATCTCTTCGGGCGTGTTATATTCCGCGTCGCAGGGAGCAATGCCGATATTCAGATCTATCGAGATGTTGTTTCCGCTCAACGAAAACGGCTGTGTGAGACTTTGATATATTTTGCGGGCCACCTTTTGAGCTTTGACGACGGTCGATAAGTCTCTCAATATTATTGCAAACTCGTCTCCGCCGATCCGCGCCACCGTGTCGGCCGGATTTAGCATCCGCACAAAGCGTTTAGCGGCTATCACCAGGACTCTGTCGCCGATCGTATGTCCGAGCGAATCATTAATATTCTTGAAGCTTCGGATGTCGAGGAACAGGACCTGGAAGTTGGTCGTTGGGTCTTTTTTATAATCCTCGATCAAAGCTCGCAATATATCACCGAACTGTTTGCGATTCGCAAGGCCTGTAAGCGAATCGTGCAAGGCAGCATGCTGAAAGTCCTTTTCGCTTTTGCGTAAGGCGACATTCGCTCGTTCTTCTTTTTCAAGCGAAATACCGAGTTGCGATGCATGCCGCTCCGCTTCAACGCGACGAGTCCGTTCGGTTTCGGCTTTTTGCCGTTCGGCCTCCTCAATCTTCTCGATTGAATAGCCGATCTCACTAATCATCTTACGATAACTAACGTACGCAATACTCAAAATCAAAAACGCCACCGTCATTATGGCCACATCGGCATAATTTATTACCTTAAAGGTAATACCCGCAAGCCCCGCACCCGTAAAAACCGCCAGCGAACTGGACAGGCATTGCTTTTTCCAGGTTTCCCAAATATTAGTACCGGTCTTAATATTTTGATAAATCGCGGCAAAAATCGATCCGGCTAAAAATTGCGTTAGCGATAAGACTCCTAATACAGTAACCAAATCTCGCGTAGTGGTGATAGTGAGTTTCTCATTAGCCAAGGCCGAGAACAGAAGGAGGACGCCGTAAGTCAAAGCGGTTAAGAGAGTTGTGAGCGATGCATTGAATAGAACTATCCATCGCCCTACCATGATGTTTCGCTTTTCCAGATAAAAGCTATTCGCGAACGTTTCAACAAAGGCGGTTAGAATCGCCATTTCTCCGCCGTAAATCAGGAAAGTAAGAAACACCACCGCATCTGAAAAGCTGAGTATAAAATTAGAGCCTGGAAGCGCGAGGCTCATTCGGGGAGCAACGAACACCGAAAAAACGAGAATAAAGCAAAACCCCCAGCTGAATCCCAAGTCTGGAAGGTTGAACAGCGCCACGCCAAAACACGCAAGCCCCAAGATAATGACTACGGTCTTTATATGATCCGACAGCATTTTTCGATGCATGATCGATGGATTTTCAGGAGTAGAGGCAGCCATTAATTAGGGGTTAAAAAGGATTAATAAACGGAAAGCGGCGGTAAATGAGTACCGTGCAACAAAGTTTAACACTAAAAAGTGTAAAAAAGCCAGATAAAAGTTGATTACAGTAAACAGAATGTATACACATTAA